>NZ_JAGPYL010000022.1:0-65487 GCF_018070095.1 Micromonospora sp. U56 | reverse complement strand
ACGCAAACCTCTTGATCAACCGGCTCGGGCGGCTCGGGGGCCGGTGGGGGTCAGGTGGGGTGGGGTCAGGTGGGGGGTGGGGGTGGTTCGGCGCGGGTGGCGCGCCAGAGGCCATAGCGGGCGAGGACGGCGGCGGCGACGAGCGGGCCGCCGTCCCGGACCAGGCCGTCGACGCCGAGCAGCCACCAGCAGAGCGGCAGGTCGACGGCGAGCACGCCCACGGTGATCGCCACCAGCAGGGTGCGGGCCCAGCGCCGGCCGCGCATCAGGAACGCCGTGCAGAGGAGCACCGCGTAGCTGACCGCGATGCCGGCGAGGAACCAGAACACCACCGCCGGCGCGGCGGCCAGCCGGCCGTCCAGGATCGCGCCCCCGGCCACCAGCGCCGGCACCAGCATCAACGGGCTGTACGTGAAGGCCGCGACCCGACTGGTGAGCAGCCACCCGGTGACCGGCGGCCGCTTCGGGGCGGCCTCCCGCCAGGAGATCGTGCCGCCGGAGACCACCAAAGTCCTGCGGTGCCGGACGAGGTACGCGCCGACCGCCTCGGAGCGGTAGAGCAGCGCGACCACGCTCACGCAGAGCGCGGCGAGCAGGGCGAAGCCGAGCAGCCCGGGCAGCGGCGGCACCCCCTGCCGGGGCACCACCAGCCGGCCCACCGCGAAGATGGTGGTCACCGCGAGGATCAGCCCGAACGGCCGGGCCACGGTACGACCGCGGTTGACGTGCCCGATCAGCACCAGGAAGGCGAGTGAGCGGAGCATCGCCCAGCCGGTGCGTACGGCCAGGCCGAACTCCTGCTCCGGGGCGTACCACCAGTTGAGCAGCTCGACCACGACGGTGGCCGCCGCCGTGACGGCGAGCAGCGTGGTCAGCGCCCGGACGGCGGACGGCCGCCGGACCTCGGTGGTCTCGGCGGCCGTCCTCATGGGATCCGATGTTGCCCGGTACGGGCAACCGTCACACCTACTTCTGCGGCTGCTCCGCGTCGAGCCGGGCGCGCAGCGCGTCCAGCTCGGCCCAGAGGACACCCGGCAGCTTGTCACCGAACTTCTCGAACCACTCGGTGACCAGCGGAAGCTCGTTGCGCCACTCCTCCGGGTCCACCTTGAGGGCGATCCGGACGTCCTCCGGGGTCATGTCCAGGCCCTCGACGTCCAGCGCGTCCTGCGCCGGGACCATGCCGATCGGGGTCTCGACCGCGTCGGCGGTGCCCTCAATCCGCTCGACGACCCACTTGAGCACCCGGGAGTTCTCGCCGAAGCCCGGCCAGAGGAAGCTGCCCTCCGGGTCCTTGCGGAACCAGTTGACGTAGTAGATCTTGGGCAGCTTGGCCTCGTCGCCGTCGGTGCCCTTGCCCATCTCGATCCAGTGCCGGAAGTAGTCCCCGGCGTGGTAGCCGATGAACGGCAGCATCGCCATCGGGTCGCGCCGGACGACGCCGACCGCGCCGGAGGCGGCGGCGGTGGTCTCCGAGGAGAGCGTCGCGCCCATGTAGACGCCGTGCACCCAGTCGCGGGCCTCGGTGACCAGCGGGATGGTGTCCTTGCGACGGCCGCCGAAGAGGATCGCGTCGATCGGCACGCCGTTCGGGTCGTAGTAGTCCTCGGCGAGGATGGGGCACTGGGTGATCGGGGTGCAGAACCGGCTGTTGGCGTGCGAGGAGAGGCTGTCGCTCTCCGGCGTCCAGTCGTTGCCCTTCCAGTCGATCAGGTGCGCCGGCGGCTCACCCATGCCCTCCCACCAGATGTCCCCGTCGTCGGTCAGGGCCACGTTGGTGAAGATGGAGTTGCCGCGGTCCAGCGTCCGCATGGCGTTGGCGTTGGTCTTCCAGTCGGTGCCGGGCGCGACGCCGAAGAGGCCGTACTCGGGGTTGACCGCGTAGAGCCGACCGTCCTCGCCGAAGCGCATCCAGGCGATGTCGTCGCCGATGGTCTCGACCTTCCAGCCCGGGATGGTCGGCTCCACCATGGCGAGGTTGGTCTTGCCGCAGGCCGACGGGAAGGCTCCGGCGATGTGGTAGACCTTGCCCTCCGGCGAGGTGATCTTGAGGATCAGCATGTGCTCGGCGAGCCAGCCCTCGTCGCGCCCCATCACGCTGGCGATCCGCAGCGAGTAGCACTTCTTGCCGAGCAGCGAGTTGCCGCCGTAGCCGGAGCCGAACGACCAGATCTCCCGGCTTTCCGGGAAGTGCGAGATGTACTTCGTCTCGTTGCACGGCCAGGCGACGTCCTGCTGGCCGGGGGCGAGCGGGGCGCCGATGGAGTGCAGCGCGTGCACGAAGTCGGCGTCGTCGCCCATCGCCTCGAGGACCTTGGCGCCCATCCGGGTCATGATCCGCATCGAGGCCACCACGTACGGGCTGTCGGTGATCTCGACGCCGAACATGGGGCTCTCGGCCTCGACCGGGCCCATGCAGAACGGGATGACGTACATGGTGCGCCCGCGCATGCTGCCGCGGTACAGCTCCGTCATCGTCCGCTTCATCTCGGCCGGCGCCATCCAGTTGTTGGTGGGGCCGGCGTCCGCCTCGTCGACGGAGCAGATGTAGGTGCGCTCCTCGACCCGGGCGACGTCCGTGGGGTCCGTGCGCGAATAGAACGAGTTGGGCTTCTTCTCCGGGTTGAGCCGGATCAGGGTGCCGGACTCGACCAGCTCGTCGGTGAGGCGCCGCCACTCCTCATCGGACCCGTCCACCCACACCACGCGGTCGGGGGTGGTCAGTTCCGCGACTTCTCTGACCCAGGCGAGCAGCTTGGGGTGGGTAGTCGGGGCCTGATCGATACCCCGAACAGTAGCCGGAGCAACCATGACACATCTCCTTGTGGTCGACGCTGACCGTTCTATGGGTGCACGAGTCTGGCGGGCGCGAGCCGCGTCGCCATCGTGGAAACCTGGGATTGCGCTCAGCGTAAACCGGGCCGAGCCGCGAGTCAGTGGGACTGGTTGTGAAGAACTGCACAAGGTACGGCCCGGCTGCGGCATCACGAGCTAATACCCGCTTTCCCGCGCAGTTTCACGCAAATCCTGCGGCGAACTGTTGTCGGCCACCGGAACGGACGATGACGGACAGCGGAACCGGGCTTCCGGTGACGGGCACATCGATTGGGCGAAGCGATCGGCGATCGGTCCACAAAGAGTTACGCTCTGCTCACCTGCGGCGGCATCGGACGGGCCGGCGACGACCGGCGTCGCGAGTGATCCCGGCCGGCTCGTCGTTGCTGCGCGTCCGGCTCGCTCCCGACCGGTACGCTCGGCGGGTGGCCGCGACGATGACCGGGGACCAGCCAGGGTCTCCGCCGACCCGCCCGGGTCTGGTCCGCACCCTGCTGGACCGCTTCGGTCACCTGGTCCGCGAGCTGAGCAAGTTCGCCACGGTGGGCGGGATCGCCTTCCTCATCGACTTCGCGCTCTTCAACTACCTGACGACCGTGCGCGACGTCGAGCAGGTGACCGCCAAGACGATCTCCACCGTCATCGCGGCCAGCGTCGCCTTCGTGGGCAACCGGTTCTGGACCTGGCGCCACCGCAAGCGCTCCAACCCGGCCCGCGAGTACGCGCTGTTCTTCTTCTTCAACGCGGTGGGCCTGGGCATCGCGGTGGCCTGCCTGGCGTTCAGCCGGTACGGCCTGGGCAGAATCTGGCCGGAGGTGTTCCAGACCCCGCTGGCCGACAACATCGCCAGCTTCATCGTCGGCACCGGCCTGGGGACGCTGTTCCGGTTCTGGTCGTACCGACGGTTCGTCTTCGTGGAAGCGGGAAATCCCCCGGTTCCGGAGGCGGCGCACAACCGGCCGCCGGGGGCGTGACCTGCCGCCCACCTCGTCCGGCCGGGACCTGCCGGCCCCAACCACTGCCCTAAGGTGTTCCGCATGCGTCTTGTCCGTCTGCTGCCCGAGCGCTGGCAGAAGTTCATCCACGAGGCGCTCAAATTCGGCGTCGTCGGTGGCATCAACACCGTCATCAATTACGCCGTGTTCAATGTCCTGGCACTCACCGTTTTTGTCAACGGTCAACTGAAGGCGACCGTGGTCGCCACCGTGGTGGCGACGATCACGTCGTATCTGATGAATCGGCACTGGACGTACCGGGATCGACCGAAATCCGCGCTGAAGCGGGAATACGTTCTGTTCTTCCTGTTCAACGCCACCGGCCTGCTGATCGAGCTGGGCGTCCTCGCCGCCGCCAAGTACGGCCTGGGCGTGAACAGCCTGCTCGCGCTCAACGTGGCGAAGACCGGCGGCGTGCTGCTGGCGACCATGTTCCGGTTCTGGTCGTACCGGACGTTCGTGTTCCAGCCGGTGCCCGCGCACGCCGAGGAGACCTGGCACACGATCCACCGGGACGAGTGGGACACCATGGCCGAGCTGGACCCGGTGGCCGAGCTGGCCGAGTCGGTCAGCGAGCTGGAGGAGGCCCAGCAGCAGGCGGCGCAGCGGCCCGGCAGCCTGAAGGCCGAACCGGTCTTCCCGCAGCCGACCGGACGTCCCGCCCCGCTGGACGCCGGGCTGGGCAGCACGGTCGGCGCCGACCTCGACGCCGAGCTGGCCGCGGAACTGCACGCCGGCACCCGTCGCCCCCGCCGCTGACCCCGCCGCCCGGGACGACCCGGGCACCCGAATGTCGCCAGGTGGCGGTGTCCGAACGGACACCGCCACAGCTGCGAACCGGGGTCGATCAGGCCGGAGTCGGGCCAGGAGTCAGCTGGTGGGGTCGCGCAGCGGCTTGCCCTCGCGCATGTCGGCCAGGATGTCGCGCATCTCCCCGTCGCCCAGCGAGTGCTTGTCGTGGTGGGCCTCGACCAGCTCGTAGAGCTTGGTCTGCACCTGGCCCACGGACGGGACGTCGCGCAGCACGGACTGGCCGCGCTCGCCCGCCGACTCGATGGTGAGCGTGCCGCAGCCGAGCAGCCGCTCGACGAAGCGCTGGCTCATCGCGTGGTCGTTGATCCGGGTGAGCGGGATGTCCCGCCGGTCCCGGGAGAGCACGCCCTGCTGGAGCAGCACCCGCTCGTTGGTGAACAGGTAGTGGGTGGTACGCCAGACCAGGAACGGCCAGAGGCCCAGCCAGAGCACCAGCACCAGGGCCAGCCCGGCGATCACGTACAGCGCGATCGTGGCGCCGTCGCCGTCGGGCAGCAGGACCCAGCCCGCCACCACGGCGGCGACGCCGAGGACCAGCACCAGGATCGGCCGCAGCAGCGCCTTCCAGTGCGGGTGCAGATGCAGGACGACGTGCTCGTCCTCGGTGAGCACGTCTTCGGGAAACGCCACGGGGAACCTCCTCGACACGGATCGGACGCGCTGACCGTAACCGGTCACCGCGAGCCGCCGGATCAGCCGCGCGGCCCCGATCGCGGCGCCGGCCCCGAACCGGACCGCACCCGAGCGCTCAGCGCAGGTGCAGCACGTCCCCGGCCGCCAACCGCCGCTCCCCGGCGCCCGTGTCGAGCAGCAGCTGGCCGTCGGCGTCCACGCCGGTGGCCAGGCCGGTCAGCTCGGCGCCGTCGGGCAGCAGCACCCGCACCCGCCGGCCGACGGTGGCGCAGGAGGCGACATAGGCCTCCCGCAGCCCGCTGGCCACCGCGTCGCCGCCGGCGGTGCGCCAGCGGTCGTACCAGTCGGCCAGCGAGCGGAGCAGCGCGCGCAGCAGCGGGTCCCGGTCGGTGGCCGTCGCGCCGGCCAGTTGCAGCGAGGTCGCCGGCAGGCCGGTCGGGTTCTCCGGCAGCTCATCGGTGCGCAGCGTGACGTTGAGCCCGATCCCGAGCACGACCGCCGGCGGCTGCGCCGGGGACGTGCCGGGCACCGCCTCGGCCAGGATGCCGGCGCACTTGGCGTCGTCGACCAGCAGGTCGTTCGGCCACTTCAGCCGGGCATCCAGCTCGGCCAGCCGGGCCACCGCCTCGACCAGCGCGACGCCGGCGAGCAGCGGCAGCCAGCCGTACCCGGTGGCGGGGGCCGGCGGCCAGCCGCGGTCGGCGACGGCCTCGCCGGGCCGGAGCAGGACGCTGGTCGCGATACCGGCGCGGGCCGGCGACTGCCAGATCCGGCCCCGCCGGCCGCGCCCGGCGGTCTGCCGCTCTGCGACCACCACCAGGCCCTCCGGCTCGCCCGCCCGGGCGGCCGTCACCGCGTCGGCGTTGGTGGAGCCGGTCTCGGCCCGCAGGTCGAGCCGGCGCCAGGGCCCGTGCGGCGCGGTCAGCGCGCGAGCCAGCCGCGCCGCCGACAGCGGCGGGCGGTCCAGATCGGTGTACGGCGAGCCCGGCATCCCGTCAGCCTACGGGCCGGCGACGGACGGTATTGAGGCGTACTGCACAGCGGCGTCGTCCTGAACCATCGTTATATTCCCTGGGTGACTACCGAGACCGGGATCAACATCCACAGCACCGCGGGCAAGCTGGCGGACCTGGAGCGACGGGTCGACGAGGCGGTGCACGCCGGGTCGGCGCGCGCGGTCGAGAAGCAGCACGCGCGGGGTAAGAAGACCGCCCGGGAGCGGATCGAGCTGCTGCTCGACGAGGGCTCCTTCGTCGAGCTGGACGAGCTGGCCCGGCACCGCTCGACGGCCTTCGGGCTGGAGAAGAACCGCCCGTACGGCGACGGCGTGGTCACCGGCTACGGCACCGTCGACGGCCGGCAGGTCTGCGTCTTCGCCCAGGACTTCACCGTCTTCGGCGGCTCCCTCGGCGAGGTCTTCGGCGAAAAGATCGTCAAGGTGATGGACCTGGCCATGAAGATCGGCTGCCCGGTGGTCGGCATCAACGACTCCGGCGGCGCCCGGATCCAGGAGGGGGTCGCCTCCCTCGGGCTCTACGGCGAGATCTTCTTCCGCAACGTCCGGGCCAGCGGCGTCATCCCGCAGATCTCGCTGATCATGGGCCCGTGCGCGGGCGGCGCGGTCTACTCCCCGGCCGTCACCGACTTCACCGTGATGGTCGACCAGACCTCGCACATGTTCATCACCGGCCCGGACGTCATCAAGACGGTCACCGGTGAGGACGTGGCGATGGAGGAGCTGGGCGGCGCCCGCACCCACAACTCCCGCAGCGGCAACGCGCACTACCTCGCCACCGACGAGGAGGACGCGATCGAGTACGTCAAGGCGCTGCTGTCGTACCTGCCGTCGAACAACCTCGACGAGCCCGTCGTGTACGAGGCCCCGGCCGACCTCGACATCTCCGCCGAGGACCGGGAGCTGGACACGCTGATCCCGGACTCGGCCAACCAGCCGTACGACATGCACCGGGTCATCGAGCACGTGCTCGACGACGGCGAGTTCCTCGAGGTGCAGCCGCTCTACGCGCAGAACCTCGTCATCGGCTACGGCCGGGTCGAGGGGCGCCCGGTCGGCGTGGTGGCCAACCAGCCGATGCACTTCGCCGGCACCCTGGACATCGCCGCCAGCGAGAAGGCCGCCCGGTTCGTGCGTACCTGCGACGCGTTCAACATCCCGGTGCTGACCTTCGTGGACGTTCCCGGCTTCCTCCCCGGCACCGGGCAGGAGTGGGACGGCATCATCCGGCGCGGCGCGAAGCTGATCTACGCGTACGCCGAGGCGACCGTCCCGAAGGTCACCGTGATCACCCGCAAGGCCTACGGCGGCGCGTACGACGTGATGGGCTCCAAGCACCTCGGCGCGGACCTGAACTTCGCCTGGCCGACCGCGCAGATCGCGGTGATGGGCGCGCAGGGCGCGGTGAACATCCTCTACCGCTCCGAGCTGGCCGGCGCCGAGGACCCGGCCGCCGTCCGGGCCGAGAAGATCGCCGAGTACGAGGACACCCTGGCCAACCCGTACATCGCCGCCGAGCGCGGCTACGTCGACAGCGTGATCCCGCCGCACGAGACCCGCGCCCAGATCGTCCGCGCGCTGCGGGTGCTGCGCACCAAGCGGGAGACCCTGCCGCCGAAGAAGCACGGCAACATCCCGCTGTAGCGAGCGTCATCGGATGATCCCCGCGTGCTCCGTGGCCGCGGGGATCTTCCGCTTCAGCAGCGCGGGTTGGCGGCGACGCAGAGCCGACCGGCGGCGGTGCGAGCGAGCCCCTCCAGGTCGGCCTGGCTCAGGCCCGGGCCGGGACCGGTGCCGTCGGCCTTGAGGGTGTCCGGCCCCGTGCTGATCACGGTGACCAGGTCACCGACCCGTACCACCATGGTGGCCTCGACCTCTGGCGGGAGCTTGATCGCGGTGCCGTCGGCGACGCTGGCCGGCGGCAGCGACACGTGGCGCAGCAGCACGGACTCGTCGCCGGCGAACCCGCTGACCGACCGCTCCCACCGGTGCGGGGTCACGGTCGCCACCGTCCTGCCCCCCAGCTGCCCCGATCCGGTGATCTCCCACTGGGCGCAGGCGTCGAGCAGCAGGGCGACGGTGCCGAAGAGCAGCCGGCTCTGTGCCGGGTCGATGCGGTAGACGTCCTGGGTGAGCAGCGGTGGCGCGACCCCGTCGACCGGCCGCAGCAGGGTCTGCGACCTCGAATAACGCGACGTCGCCGCCGAGGGCACACCCCGCTCGCGGCCGCACGCCTCCAGTACCGGATCGACCCGCACCGCCTCACCCAGGCCGGCCGCCCCGATCTGCGCGCCGGTCTTCAGCCGCACGTCCCGCGCGGACAGCAGCGCCTCGTGCGGGATCTCGGCCGGCCCGGCGGTCGCCGTCGACGCGGAGACGGCCGCCACCGGCGGCGCGGTCGCCCCTGACCGGCCCGCCACCACGTACCCGGAACCGGAGAGCACCGCGAGTACGGCGGTCGCCGCCAGCGCCGCCGTACGCCGGCTGCGTCGCCGGGCCCGGGCGCGGATCTCCTCCGGCTCGGCCCAGCGGACCCCACCGAGGTCCCGGTGCAGCCGGTCGACGAAGTGCAGGTCCTCACGCATCAGGCCTCCTCCAGGTCAGAGACGGCGAGCAGCCCGGCCAGCGCGGCGCGCCCCCGGGAGAGTCGGGCCTTCACCGTGCCGACGGGGGCCTCGGTCTGCCGGGCCACCTCGGCCACGGGCATGCCGAGCAGGTAGTACAGGGCGAGCGCGGTGCGCTGTTCCTCGGGGAGCCGGCGCAGCGCGGCGACCACCTCGACCGTGTCGACGCCGGGGCCGGGCACGCTCTCCTCGGCGCCGTGCCGCAGATACGCCCGGGTGCGACTGCGCAGGCTGCGCCAGCGGCTGACCGCGATGCGGGAGGCCACCACCCGCACCCACGCCTCCGGGTCGTCGTACCCGCTCACCGTCGACCAGCGCTGCCAGGCCCGGATGTACGCCTCCTGGACGGCATCCTGCGCCTCGGTCACGTTGCCGGTCAGCACGTAGACGAAGCCGAGCAGCCGTTGCCGGCTGCCCCGGTAGAACTCGTCGAACCCGTCGACGTCGGGCACGTGCTCACCTCCCGTGGCGTTCGGAGGGGACACGCGCGGCGGCACCACGCCGGTTGCCGGATCAGCCGATCATCTTCGCCAGTTCCGCGGGCGGGAAGCCGCCGGCCGGGATGCGCTCCCGGGCCGCCCGGCGCACCGCGTACGCGACGGCGGCGTTGGCCGGGGTCGGCACCCCGTGCAGCCGACCGAGCAGGACGATCTCGCCGTTGAGGTGGTCGACCTCGGTGGAGCCGACACCCCGGGCCAGGCTCTGCCAGGTGGAGCTGCCGGACCGCTCCTGCCCGTCGACCGGCCGGTGCCCGACCCGGTCGCCCCGCTCGGCGGCCTCCTCCTCGGTGCTGGTGTGCGCGATTCCCGCCGCGGCGAGCACCGCCCGCCCCTCCGCGCGGACCCGGTCCCGCAGGTCGACGGGGACGTCCCCGCCGAGCAGCGCCTGGAGCCCGTTGCCGAGGTTGGCCAGCAGCTTGCCGTACTTCCACCGCATCACGTCGTCGCGCACCGGGGCGACGAAGCCGGCGCCGGTGAGGTCGGCGGCCACCACCTGATCCAGCGCGTCCGAGCCGGCCGGGTAGCGCCCGAGGTGCAGCATCCCCGGGTGCGGGTACCCGTTGGCGACGACCACGCCCGGCTCCAGGTGGGTGGCGGGCAGCCAGACGCAGACCGCGTGCACCCGGGCGAAGAGCCGCAGCGCCGTCGGCTCGTTGGCCACCCCGTTCTGGGCGGTGAACAGCGGCAGCCGTTCCCCCGCCGTGCCGCCACCGGCGACCGGCGCGTCCGCCCAGGCGGCCAGCGCGGCCGGGCTGTCCTGCGACTTGACGGTGAGCACCAGGACGGTGTCGGCGGGCAGCGGCCGCTCCCCGGGAGCGTCGGTGGCCGGCCCGCGCCAGGTCGCCGTGCGGTCCGGGGTGCGCAGGGTCAGCCCGCGCCGCCGGATCGCGTCCAGGTGCGCGCCGCGGGCCACCAGCGTCACGTCGTGGCCGGCGTCGGCCAGCCGTACGCCGATGGTGCCGCCGACCGCGCCCGCCCCGATGATCACGTACCGCATGCGGCCATTCTGCTCCCCCGACCGGTCAGAGGGTCAGGCCGGCGTCGGTGAGGATCGGGCCGGTGAGCAGCGCCGCGCCGACGGCCAGGGCGAGCAGGTTCACCAGGGCGAACACGGTCACCCAGAACAGCGGGGGGAACGGGGTCAGCCGGGCCAACTGGTCGGCGTCGGACTGCGGCATCCGGCCCCGGCTACGCATCCGTTGCAGCTCCACCACCGGCCGCACCCCGCCGAGGAGCAGGAACCAGACGCCGGTCCAGGCGAAGGCGGCCTGCACCTGCGGCGCGGCGTACCAGGAGACGGCGAGCACCACCCCGCCGGTGACCAGCAGCGACAGCACGCCGAAGACGTTGCGGATGAGCACCAGCATGGCCAGCAGCAGCGCCACCGCCAGCCAGAGCAGCAGGGTGATCCGGTTGCCGCCGAGCAGCCAGGCCCCGGCGAGGCCGACCAGCGACGGGGCGACGTACCCGGCCAGCAGGGTGAGGATCATGCCGGGGCCGGTGGGGCGGCCGGCGGAGAGGGTGAGGCCGGAGGTGTCCGAGTGCAGCCGGATGCCGTGCAGCCGGCGCCCGGTCAGCAGAGCGGCGAGGGCGTGGCCGCCCTCGTGCGCGATGGTCACCGCGTTGCGGGCGACCCGCCACGGCAGCCGGGTGGCGACCACCACCAGCGCGACGACGGCGGTGACCAGGACGAGCAGCGGGGGTGGGTCGGGCTGCGCGCCGAGGAGCTTGTCCCAGAGGTCGCCCAGCCCGTTGATCGACACCATGGGCGGGGAGCCTACCGGCATGCCGCGGCTGACCGATACGGATCAGGTAGGAAGCAACATACGGGCGTCGATGAAAATTTCCTTGCACCCTCTTGCGATCTAGGGCAACTACCTCCAAGGATTGGCGTCAATCGATCGGCGTCTTCGGAGGCATCCATGACCCGTACCAGATTCTCGCTGCGCCGGCTCCTCGCCGCCGGCCTCACCGTCGTCGCCACCGCGGCGGCGGCCCTCGTCGCCACCACCGGACCGGCGGCCGCGGCCACCACCCCCGGCATCGACGTCTCCCGCTACCAGGGCACCATCAACTGGACCAGCGTCCGCAACGCCGGCATCCAGTTCGCCTTCATCAAGGCCACCGAGGGTACGAGCTACAAGGACCCGAACTTCAACAGCAACTACACCAACTCCTACTACGCCGGGGTGATCCGCGGGGCGTACCACTTCGCCCGGCCGAACATCTCCGCCGGCTCGACCCAGGCCAACTACCTGGCCTCCAACGGCGGCGCCTGGTCGGCCGACAGCCGGACCCTCCCGGCGGCGCTGGACCTCGAAGCCAACCCGTACAGCGGCGGCTACTGCTACGGCCTGAGCACGACCGGCATGCGGAACTGGGTCCAGGACTTCCTCAACACCTACCGGTCCCGCACCGGCCGGTATGCGGTCATCTACACCACGACGAGCTGGTGGAACCAGTGCACCGGCAGCTGGACCGCGCCGTGGGCGAACCACCCGCTCTGGATCGCCCGCTGGTCCACCAGCCCCGGCACCCTGCCGGCCGGCGCCCCGTTCTG
The DNA here is from genome assembly GCF_018070095.1 of Micromonospora sp. U56. Classification (NCBI taxonomy): domain Bacteria; kingdom Bacillati; phylum Actinomycetota; class Actinomycetes; order Micromonosporales; family Micromonosporaceae; genus Micromonospora; species Micromonospora sp. U56. The sequence continues at coordinate 53,512 of NZ_JAGPYL010000022.1, read as the reverse complement.
GAGCTTCTGGCAGTACACCAGCACCGGCTCTGTCTCCGGGATCAGCGGCAACGTCGACCGCAACTACTGGAACGGCGACCGGACCCGGCTGATCGCGCTGGCCAACAACACCTGATCCGCAGCCCGCACGAGTCGGCGGCAGCGGGACCGGTGATCAACCGAGTCCGGCTGCCGCCGTCGTCCGTTCGCGTTCAGGCCCTCCGTCGCGTGGCCATCGACACGGGCACGGCCTCCTCGCCGGCCAGTGCGGACCGCCGGGACAGGCGCCAGGCGGCGACTGCGGCAGCGGTGACCGTCACGACGGCGAGCAGCGCGACCAGCACCGGCATACCGGCACTGACCAGCAGCAGAACGATGTCGCCGAGGGCGACGAGCATCCACAGTGCCAGCCTCGGGCGGGCATCCTTGCGTCGGTAACCCATGTCGTGCCTCCTTCCGTCGTCTCGGGAGGGATACCCCGAACGACGGAAGGTCATGCGAATCCATTTCACAAGGACGCGATTCCCGCGCGTCAGCCCTGCCGGTCGGGCTTGAACCCCTTGACGATCTGGTCGAAGTTGGCGAGGTTGGCCTGCCAGTCCTTGTCGGCGACCTCCCACCGGATGGCGTAGCCCCGGTTGCTCGCCGTGACGAAGCCCCGGTTGCGCACGTGGATGCGGGTGTTGTCCCGACTCTCCAGCCACTCCCAGTCGGCGCAGGTCCGGTGCCAGTCGCAGCGCTTGATGCCGAGCAGCTGGTAGTTGCTGACGAACTTGCGGCGGTCCGGCTCGATCGCCTTCCAGTCCGCGTACGCGTCGGGCTTCGGGTTGCTCGTCCACTGCACGAGCATCTCGCCCACGTCGTTGCGCTGGAAGAACACGACCGTGTCCGAGCTCGTGCGGCGGGCGCTCCAGCCCGGCGGGAGGGGAACCGAGAAGGTCGGCCCCCTGTGCAGGCTCCAGCCCGCCGGCAGCGCGTTCGGGTCCGTCGACGGGGTGGCCGAGGGCGTCGGACTGGGCGGGGCGGCGCTGGTCGGCGCGGGCGCGGCCGGCGCGGACGCCGGGGCGGCGGCCGACGAGGTCGCGGCGGCGCCGGTCGGGCCGGCCTGCTGCCCGCCCTGCTCCGGGTCGTCCTCGCCCCGGCCGAGCAGCGGCACGAGCACCGCGAGACCGACCAGCAGCGCCAGCACCAGCGCGCCGATCAGCAGATTCCGCTTCTGCCGGCCACGCTTCGTCCCGTCGTACACGGCACCGGGAAGGCGCTCGGCGGGCGCGGGCGCCGGGCTCACCGGGGCCGGCATGACCGACGTGGGGTTGCTCGGCTTGTTCGACCGGTCCACCTTGGCCGTCGGCTCCGCGTCGGCGGCCGGCCGCGGCGGGTCGACCTTCGCGGTCGGCCCGGCGTCGACGCTCGCCGGCACCTTGCTCGTCTCGTCCTCAGTGGTGGCGGCGACGCCGGCCGCCGCGGCGGCACCAGCCGGGGCCTGCTCGGCGCGTGGCGCGGGTGGCTTCGGGGCCGACTCGGCGCTCTGCTCGGCCGGACGCGGGGCCGGCACCAGCGGCTTGCGCGGCTCGCGCGGACCGTTCGGCCCCGGCCGGCGTACGCCGTCCAGCAGCGAGATCCCCTTGGCGCGCTTGCCGCCGGCCCGGCGCAGCAGGCGCTCGGCCACCTCGGCGGTGATCCGCTGCTCCGGGTCCTTGCGGAGCAGGCCCTGGAGCACCGGCTTGAGCGGCCCGGCGTTCTTCGGCGGCGGCAGCGGTTCGGTGGCCAGCGCCGCCAGGGTGGCGATCGCCGACGACCGGGCGTACGGGGACTTGCCCTCCACGGCGGCGTAGAGCGTCGCGCCCAGCGACCACAGGTCCGCCTCCGGACCGGCCGTGCCGTCCTTGGCCCGCTCCGGCGCGATGTACGCGGGCGAGCCGAGCACCATGCCGGTGCGGGTCACGTTCGGGTCGCCGGGGATGGTGGCCAGACCGAAATCGGTCAGTACCACCCGGCCGTCGTTGCCGAGCAGGACGTTGCCGGGCTTGATGTCGCGGTGCATCACGCCGGCCTTGTGCGCCGCCTTCAGCGCACCGAGCACACCGAGCCCGATCTCCACCGCGCGGGCCGGCGACACCGGGCCGTCCTCGGCGAGAGTGTCCTGCAACGACTTCGACGCGACGTACTCCATGACGATCCACGGGTCGCCGTCGGTGCGCAGCACGTCGAAGATGCGAACCACGTTGACGTGGTTCAGCCGGGCGATCGCCCGGGCCTCCCGCAGCGAGCGTTCCCGCATCTCGCGGCGCTCGTCGCTGGTGAGACTGGGTGGCGGGACGAGCTCCTTGATGGCCACGTCCCGGTGCAGCACCTCGTCACGCGCCTTCCAGACCCGGCCCATGCCGCCCTGACCGAGCGGCGAGATGAGCCGGTACCGGTCAGCGACAAGTTGGGGAAGCGCGTCAGACATCGCAGAGACCGTACCCGGCGCCACCGATGCTCACACCGCCGGCACGCCACTGTCCGGCGAAGGTCAAGTTCGCGACGCGTACGCTGACGCCATGTCTGCCGAAGAGCCGCTGTTCCGAGTCGTCCGGGGCGCCCCGACCGCCGACGAGTTGGCCGCGCTGGTGGGTGCGATCGTCGTCCGGTCCCGACCTGCCGCCGCGCCCGCGCCGGTGACCACGTCCGCCTGGGTGCGCAGCGCCCGACCGACCGTCGCGGCGCCCTCCGCCGGACCCGGCGCGTGGCGCTCCTCCGGCCTCCCCCGCTGACCCTTCGGCCAATCCGACCGGATTGAGCTGGGGCGGGGCCACGGTGATGTCCTGAGGACTGCCGAGATCGCTCCGCACCCATTAACCTCACTCAGGGAAACGGGGCCGTGACAGGTAGGGAGGATCGATGATCCCTGAGGAGGACCGGCCAGCTTCCTGGCTGCGCGACTACGGCGGCATCGAGGCCGACATCCGCCAGATGAGCGAGTTCGCCGACCGGCTCCAGGCCGAGGTCGAACGCAACTACGCGCCACACCTGTCGTACATCGCCGACGACATGAGAGCACCCGTACCCAACCCCTGCGACGCCTTCGTCGAGCTGGTGCAGTTCCTGCACGCCCATTGGGAGACCCAGCAGGCCACCGCGAACATGGTGCGCGACCTGGGCGGGGCCACCGGTCACCTGGCCTCCGCGGCCGGCCGGATCGCTGCCGACTACCGGGGCGCCGACGCCTTCGCCTCGGCGCGGGTGGCCGACGTGGAGGCGGCGCTGGCCAACCCGTACTCCACCATGCCCGGCGGTCGACCTCGGTTGCCCGATCCCACCGGCCCGGACGGCGGGCCGGTGGTGCTGCCGTGATCGACAGGGGCAGCGGCCGGACCTCCGGCCTCACCGACTGGCAACTGATGGACGTGCTCAGCATGTGGGCCTGTGTCCAGGACCACGAGACGCAGGGACACTGGAAGCAGGCCGCCGGCTGGCGCAAGGTCTGCGACCTCGCGATGACCCACCTGCGGCGGCTGCACGAGTACCGGCGCGGCCTGGCCGAGGCGTGGCCCCCGGAGACCAACGCGGCCGCGCGGGCGTACCTGGCCGAACTCGACCAGCTCATCGACCGCGTCCAGCACACCCACGACGCCGCCGCCGCCAACCACGACGCGCTCGCCGCCGCCACCCGCGCCATCGACAGCGCCCGGCCCGAGCTGAAGAGGCTCTACGAGCAGTACTCGACCAAGCTCCAGCAGAAGCGGTCGTACGAGGCGACGCTGGCGGATCCGAAGGCGGCGGCGGGCAGCCGGGTGGTCGATCCGCCGGTGACGGACGTGGAGTTGGAGCAGCTGAACACCAAGGCCCGGGGGATCATGTACGGGCTGAGCGGCGAACTCCAGCAGGCCCACGTGATGCTCCAGAAGCCACCACCGGCCGTCCGGCCTCACCCGAGGATCGAGGAGGCTGGACGGGATCCCTACGGCTCCGTCGGCGCCGCCCCGGTCATCCCGCCGATCGTTCCCGTACCCGTTGCAAGCTCTCAACAGGTGGTTCGTCGGGCAGCCCCCACCGAGCGAGTTGCGACACCCATCGCCCCTTCAGTCGGACCTGTTCTCGGTGCAGGACCAGTGTTGGGAAGAGCAAGCACTGGCGTTGCACCTCCCCCCGTCGGAACAACCCTCCCAAGCATGGCTTCCCCTACAACGCCGGCATCTCCCTCGGGAGTCAACATTGGAATGCCTCCGGCCTTGCCGCCAGCCGCGAAATCTGGACGCCTGCCGAATGCCTCCATCCGGGGTGGGCTCGGACCCAACAGTGGGGTAAACGGACAGCCACACATCGGCCCTCCACGCCCGATGGCTCCTGGCGGCCTGATAGGCGGGGTGCCTGGCATGGGCCTGGGGCAGCCAGGCGGCAACCCGCAACCACGGCGGGTAAACCCGCTTGGCGGCGTAATTGGCGGAGGCGGTGCCGGTACTTCACCGACGGGCGCAGCAGGCTCTCGTCCCGGCAATGGCCGTGCCTCAAACCTGGTCGGATCGCATGGCATTCCGCCCATTGGCGGCTCGCCAGGCAATCTCAATGCTTCGGGAGTGCATCCAACGTCTGGGCGGAGCGGCCGGCAGCAGAGCGATGACGAGGTCCGACGCTGGGATCCCGACCACCCTTGGGAAATCGACGAGGGGGTCTCCCCGGTAGTGCGCCCGCCCGATGATGACGGTCCGATCGATCCCGGGCCGGCTATCGGCTTCCATCGGTGACTAGCCCCGAGGGGCGACTGACCTGCGCCCTCGCGGCCGCATCGACGGCTCTACTGGCCATGGTCCTGTCGACACTCCCAGCACTCCCCTCTCAGGCCGCACCGACACCCGATGGCTCTACCCGTGTCCGTGGCGATCAATGGCACTTGCGCTACCTGAGAGCCGCAGAGGCTCAAAGGGTCAGCCAGGGTGAGGGTGTTGTGGTTGCCGTTCCAGACACGGGAGTGGATCCTCATCCTGACTTGGTAAATAACCTTCTGGCCGGCGTGGACATGATCCCGGGTGGAGGTGGTGACGGGCGACGAGATGGGAATAGCCATGGCACTTGCATGGCGGGCCTCATCGCCGCTCACGGACGCGGCGATATCGGAGTCCTGGGAATTGCCCCTAAGGCAAAGATCTTGCCCATCTACGACACTCCTCCTAATGGTCTGGGTCAGCCGGACGACCTAGCCAAGAGCATCGAATACGCAGTACGTAACGGTGCCGACGTGCTCAGCATCTCGGCAACAGGATCTCCCACCGTCGCGATGCAACAAGCCATCAAGACCGCTCTAAATTCGGACGTCGTGGTCGTAGCAGGGGCAGGCAACGCGCCCCGCGAGGACCGAGTTAGCTACCCAGCATCGGTGGATGGCGTCATAGCAGTCGGTGGCGTCGATAGCAGAGGAAGGCATGCCGAAGTCTCGGTAACGGGTCCGGAGATAGATGTAGTAGCGCCTGCGGTTGGCATCTATTGCACGAGCATGAATGGTCGGTATCGAGAAAGCACAGGTACGTCTGACGCAACAGCTATTGTTGCTGGGGCAGTAGCCTTAATAAGAGCTGAGTACCCCGACCTGCCCGCTTCTGAAGTCGTGCACCGACTCACCGCCACCGCCGTCGACAAAGGCCCACCGGGCCGGGACGACGAGTACGGCTACGGCGTCATCGACCTGGTGGCAGCGCTGACCGCCGACGTACCCCCGCTCCCGCCCGACTGGGCGACGGCGACCCCACCCCCGAACAACACACCCACCACGACGGTGGCGGCCGAGCCTGCCGGCGATCACAGCGACGACAACTCGACCGCCCGTGGCCTGGCCACGCTCGGCGTGATCGTGGCGGCGGCAGGCGGCTACCTGCTCTGGCGGCGACGCCGAAACGCTGACGACCCGCCGCCACGGATCAGCCGTTGACGACCGGCCTCCACCGCTTCCGCGTGGACCAGGTGTTCGACCTGACCGCCCGGGGCGGGCTCGTCGCCTGCGGGACCATGCTCGACGGCACACCTGTCGGCGGGCTCTGCTTCGTGGACGAGCTGACCGGCGCGCCGATCCGAGTCATCGCCGTCGACTTTCCCACCCCGACCACCCAACGCACCGGCCAGCATCTCCTCGTCGTCTCTCGTGAGGACGCGGCGCTGGTGCGACCGGGCCGGGTCTGGGCAGGGCATGTCCTCCCTGAGTCCTGACGCCCGGCCGGTCGCCCGCCCGTCCCGGCAGCCCAGCCGGTAGCGTCGGAATCGTGCCGAACTCCCTGCCACTGCGCCTCGTGCTCGCCAGCCAGAGTCCCGCCCGTCGCAAGCTCCTCCAGGCCGCCGGGATCGAACCCGACGTGCTGGTGAGCGGCGTCGACGAGTCCCAGGTGGTCGCCGACCGGGCGGAGGATCTCAGCCTGGAGCTTGCGCGCCTCAAGGCGCTCGCGGTGCTCGACCGGCTACGCGCCACCCCCGACGAGCGGACGCTGGTGCTCGGCTGCGATTCGGTGCTGGGCTTCGACGGGGAAATCCTGGGCAAGCCGGCGGACGCCGCCGACGCCACGGACCGCTGGCGACGGATGCGCGCGCGCAGCGGGGTGCTGCACACCGGGCACTGCCTGATCGACGTGACGCACGAGGCGCGAGCGGAGGCGGTCGCGTCCACGGTCGTGCATTTCGCCGACATCAGCGACGAGGAGATCGCCGCGTACGTGGCGACGGGCGAGCCGCTGGCGGTGGCCGGGGCGTTCACCATCGACGGGTTGGGCGGGGCGTTCCTCACCGGCATCGAGGGTGACCCGGGCACGGTGGTGGGGCTGTCCCTGCCGCTGCTGCGTCGACTCCTCGGCGAGTTGGAGCTGAGCATCACGGACCTGTGGACGAAGGTCGCGCCGGGGGGCCAGGAGGTCGAGAATCTCGGCTAGCGTCCGTTCATGACCACCAAGCCGTTGCCGCTGACTCCGGAACTGCACGCCTACCTCGTCGCCCACGGCTCGCCGCCGGACGAGATCATCCGCGACCTGGCCGAGGAGACGCTGGCCGCCCTCCCCGATGAGGCGATGATGCAGGTGGCGCCGGAGCAGGCCGCGTTCCTGACCTTCCTCACCCGGCTGCTCGGCGTGCGGCGGGCGGTGGAGGTGGGCACCTTCACCGGGCTCTCCTCGCTGGCGATCGCCCGGGGGCTGCCCGAGGACGGCCGGCTGACCTGCTTCGACATCTCAGAGGAGTACACCGGCATCGCCCGGCGGTACTGGGAGCGCGCGGGCGTCGCCGACCGGATCGAGCTGCGCATCGGCCCGGCCGGGGAGACGCTGCGTGAGCTGCCCCAGGAGCGGCACCTGGACTTCGCCTTCATCGACGCGGACAAGACGGGTTACCCGGTCTACTGGGACGAGCTGGTGCCCCGGATGCGCGCGGGCGCGGTCATCGCGGTGGACAACACACTGCGCGGGGGCCGGGTGCTCGCCCCGCAGAACGCCGACGACCGGGCGATCGCCGCCTTCAACGACGAGGTGCTGGCCGACGTGCGCGTCGAGGCGGTCATGCTCCCCATCGCCGACGGCGTGACCCTCGCCCGGGTCCACTGACGGACCTTGCGGCCTGTCGCGGTGTCGAGCCGCCCGGACACCCCGACACACCGCAAACCGCGCCCCGCGATACCGCGCCGCACCGAACCGCGACACACCGCGTCGGGCCCGAGGGCGAGGCGGGGGTGGCTGACGGCGGAGGGTCAGGCGCCGACCAGGGCCGGGGCGCGGTCGTCGTCCGTGGGCGTGGCGCGCAGGGCGCGGCCGAGTCGCACGGTCAGCAGCAGAGCGGCGGCGATGAAGCCGGGCAGCAGCAGGAAGGCCAGGTGCGGTCCGACCCCGTCGGCCACCGCGCCGAGCGCCACCGGCGCGATCCCGAAACCCACCCCCATCGAGTACGCGGACCAGCCGGCCGCCTTGTCGGCGGCCGGCCCGGCGACGGCCAGCGCGATCGAGATCGCGAGGGGGTAGTGCAGCGCGTTGCCGAGTCCCAGCACCACCAGGCCGGTGACGGCGAGCCAGCCGACGGGCGCGAGCCAGAACAGGGCGAACCCGGCCAGCGACACGGTCAGCGCGCCGAGCAGCAGCGGGGCGGGCGGCCAGCGCAGGGCGATCCGGCCGCCGGCCAGCCGGCCGAGGAACATGCCGCAGACGATCGCGGCGACGGCGGCCGACGCGGAGGCGGCGGTCATCCCGGCGTGCGAGCGGAGCACGTCGGCGGTCCAGAGCGACAGGCAGACCTCGATCGAGCCGGTGACCGACATCAGCACCCAGGCGATCCAGTACGCCCGGGGCAGCCGTCCCGCCACGCGGTCGACGGCGCCGGCACGGCCGCTGAGGGGTACGGGGACGTCGTCGGCCCGGGCCACATCGCCGGGCGCCGCCGCCGAGGCGGGCGCCCCGACGGGGTCGGCGGCAGCCGCGGCAGCGGGGGCGGCCTGCGGCGGGCGTACCCGGGAGCGGCGGGCGGCGAGCGCGACCAGCGCGATCAGCCCGACCTCGACGGCCATCACCGGTCGCCAGCCGAAGCCCGCGTCGACGCTGGCGCCGATGACCAGCGGGGCGAGGATGCCCATGCCGGCGCAGACGGCGTTGGCCTCGGTGAGCGCGGCGGGCGCGGCGGGGCCGTGCCGGGCGGTGAGGACGACGGCGACGCCGCTGACCACGATCATGCCGGCGGTGGCCACGGCGGCGACCGCGGCGAGGGTGGCGGGCAGCGGGCGGACCAGGCCGAACGCGGTGACGCCGGCGGCGACCCCGGCCAGCCCGGCCCAGATCGCCCCGGCCCGGCCGATCCGCCGGGCCAGCGGGGCGAAGAGCGCCCCGCCGAGCAGGGCGCCGACGGCGATGGCGGTGCTGTGCAGGCCGGCGACGGCGGCGCTGGTGCCCTGCTCGTCACGGAGCAGCGGTACGACGGGGCCGAACCCGTAGAGGAAGAAGCCCCAGAGCCCCAGCTGGGCGTAGGTCAGCCAGGTGGTCCTGTCATGGGTGAGGCGGGGCACCGGCCTTACGCTACAAGCGGCTGGCCGGTGCCCCGCCCCCGGTGAGAGACAGCTCTCGTCAGCGGACGCTGCGGGCGAACTGCCGGGCGGCCCAGATGACGCCGGCGACGGCGAGCACCGCGGTGATGGTCAGCCCCTGCCACACCTTGTCGTTGCCCAGGTCCCCGGCGAAGAGCGCCCGGGTGCCGTCGACCGCCCAGGAGAACGGGTTCCAGTCGGCGATGCCCTGCAGCCAGCCGGGGGCGAAGGTGAGCGGCAGCAGGATGCCGGAGAGCAGCAGCACCGGCTGGGCGACGGTGTTCATCAGCGGGGCGAGCGCGTCCTCGCTCTTGACCTTGAGCGCGACACCGTAGGAGACCGCCGAGGTCATCAGCGCGATCAGGGCGAGCATCAGGTACGCCAGCAGCAGGTCACCGATGAAGACGCGCAGGTCGAACAGGAGCGCGAGCAGGGTGATGATGACCGCCTGCACGAGCAGCGAGACCACGTCCCGCAGGGAGCGGCCGAGCAGCAGGGCCAGCCGGCTGACCGGGGTGACCCGGGAGCGTTCGATGACCCCGGCGCGCAGCTCGGCGATCAGGCCGAAGCCCTGGAACAGGCCGCCGAAGATGGCCAGCAGCACCAGCAGGCCGGGTACGAAGATCTTGTAGGCGGCGGCCTGGGTGGGCGCGTTCAGGGCCGGCTTGAGCAGCGGGGCGAAGAGCAGCAGGTACATCACCGGCTGGAAGACGCCGACGAAGACCCAGACCGGGTTGCGCAGCAGCAGCTGGATCTGGCGCTGGAAGATGAGCCAGGTGTCGCGGGCGAGTTTCATGACGGTTCTCCTGTGATGGATGCTCAGGACTCGCGCAGCGAGCGGCCGGTCTTGGTGAGGAAGACGTCGTCGAGGCTGGGGCGGTGCAGCTCGATCGAGGAGAGCGTGAGCCCGGCGCTGTCGAGCCGGCGGAGGATCTGCGGGATGGCGGTGGCGCCCTCGTCGACGTAGAGGCGCAGGCCGCCCTCGTCGGCGGTCTCCAGCTTCTTGACGAACTCCTCGCCGTCGAGCACCTGCGCGGCCTGCGGCGTGCTGGCCACGTCGAGGCCGACCAGCACCACGTCGCCGGAGATCTCCCGCTTCAGCTCGGCCGGGGTCCCCTCGGCGACCACCTCGCCGTGATCCATGATCGCGATCCGGTCGCAGAGCGCGTCCGCCTCGTCGAGGTAGTGCGTGGTGATGAAGACGGTCATGCCCTCGGTGCGCAGCCGGCGGATCTCGTCCCACATGTGCGCGCGGCTCTGCGGGTCGAGGCCGGTGGTCGGCTCGTCCAGGAAGACGATCTTCGGTTCGTGGATGATGCCGAGGGCGATCTCCACCCGGCGCCGCTGGCCGCCGGAGTACGTCTTGCACTTGCGGTCGGCGTACTCGGTGAGCTGGAAGGCGTCGAGGGCGCGGGCGGCGCGGCGGTGCGCCTCGGCCTTGGCGATGCCGTACATGCGGGCGTGCAGCACCAGCTCCTCGCGGGCGGTGGACTCGTTCCAGGTGCTGCCGCCCTGGGCGACGTAGCCGATCCGGCGACGCACCTCGGCCGGGTCCTTGCGCAGGTCGGCGCCGGCGATGGTGGCCTCGCCGCCGTCGGGCTCGATGAGCGTGGCGAGCATCCGCAGGGTGGTGGTCTTGCCGGCGCCGTTGGGGCCGAGGAAGCCGAAGATCTCGCCCTCGGCGACCTGGAGGTTCACCCCCCGTACGGCGTCGACCGTCTTCGTCTCCCGACCGGCGCGGGAGCGGAAGGACTTCCGCAGCCCCCTGGTCTCGATCATGTCTGCTCCTGGTCGTCCGGGCCGGACGCGCCGGCCGCCTGTCCCCCGGGGCCGCCGGACGGCGCGCTCCCCCGTGGTGCGCGAAGAGGCTAACGCGATATAGCTCTTGTGGTCAACGTTGATTATTCCGTGTTCACGTCACGGGGCGGCGCGCCGTTGGTCCACCCCGACCAGCCCTCCGCCCCGGCGAGTCCAGCAGGCAGGTACGACACCCCGGACTCGATCCGCTCGGCGATCCGGTCGCACCAGGCCACCTCCGCCTCGGCGCGGGCCGCCCAGAGCTCGAACATCCACGCGACGTGCACCGGCTTGGTGTTGCGCATCCAGTCGGAGTCCAACGAGGCACGCATCGATTCGACACCGGCGCGCAGCAGGTTCGCCCGGTTCCGCAGCGCGGCGGCGGCCTCCTCGCGGGGCATCGCCGGCAGGAAGGAGAAGGCCGCGACGAACGGGTCCGGCGTCTCGTGCAACTGCCACCACAGGCCGCGCAGCAGCGTCTCGAACTCGTCCTCCCCCTTCGGCGTCACCTCGTAGGTGGTGCGGGCCGGGCGGGCGCCGACCTGCTCGGTCGCCACCTCGCGCAGCAGCCCCTCCTCGGTCAGCTTGCGTAGGGCGTGGTAGATCGATCCGGGTTGCACGTTGGCCCACCGGTCGGCGTTCCAGCTGAGCAGCTCGCGGCGCACGTCGTAGCCGTGTACCGGTTGCATCCACCGGACCAGGCCGAGAATCATCATTCGAGTCGCAGACACCGGACAAGCGTAATAAACAAGTTTGACTAGGGCGCGGCCGGAACAGTGCGCCATCCCACACTGAGCGATCGTTAGGGCCATCAGAGTGACCGATACACTCCCGGTCAACGACCTCCCGGGAGGAGCCTTCAAGGTGCGCAAGGTACTCATCGCCAACCGCGGCGAGATCGCCGTCCGCGTCATCCGCGCCTGCCGCGACGCCGGCCTGGGCAGCGTCGCCGTCTACGCGGACTCCGACCGGGACGCCCTGCACGCCACGCTGGCGGACGAGGCGTACGCCCTCGGCGGCGACACCGCGGCCGAGACGTACCTGCGGATCGACAAGCTGATCGACATCGCGGGCCGGTCCGGCGCCGACGCCGTGCACCCCGGCTACGGCTTCCTTTCCGAGAACGCCGACTTCGCCCAGGCCGTCATCGACGCCGGGCTGACCTGGATCGGCCCCACCCCGCAGGCGATCCGCGACCTCGGCGACAAGGTGACCGCCCGGCACATCGCCCAGCGGGCCGGCGCGCCCCTGGTCCCCGGCACCCCGGACCCGGTCGGCAACGCCGACGAGGTGATGGCGTTCGCCGTCGACCACGGCCTGCCGGTCGCCATCAAGGCGGCCTTCGGCGGCGGGGGGCGCGGCCTCAAGGTGGCCCGCACCATGGAGGAGATCCCGCACCTGTTCGAGTCGGCCACCCGCGAGGCGGTCGCCGCGTTCGGCCGGGGTGAGTGCTTCGTCGAGCGGTACCTGGACAAGCCCCGGCACGTCGAGGCGCAGGTCCTCGCCGACCAGCACGGCAACGTGATCGTGGTCGGCACCCGCGACTGCTCGCTGCAGCGCCGGCACCAGAAGCTGGTCGAGGAGGCCCCGGCGCCCTTCCTCACCGCCGCGCAGCGCACCCAGATCCACGAGAGCGCCAAGGCGATCTGCCGGGAGGCCGGCTACCACGGCGCCGGCACCGTGGAATACCTGGTCGGCGCGGACGGCACCATCTCCTTCCTGGAGGTAAACACCCGGCTCCAGGTCGAGCACCCGGTCACCGAGGAAACCGCCGGCGTCGACCTGGTCCGCGAGCAGTTCCGGATCGCCGACGGCGAGAAGCTGCGGTTCTCCGAGGACCCGACCCCGCGCGGGCACTCCATCGAGTTCCGGATCAACGGCGAGGACCCGGGCCGCAACTTCCTGCCCGCCCCGGGCACCATCACCGCCCTGCGCCTGCCGACCGGGCCGGGCGTGCGGGTGGACACCGGCATCTCGGCCGGCGACGTGATCGGCGGCAACTTCGACTCGCTGCTCGCGAAGGTCATCATCACCGGCGAGACCCGGGCCGAGGCGATCGAGCGGGCCCGACGGGCGCTGGACGAGATGGTCGTCGAGGGCATGGCCACCGCGCTGCCGTTCCACCGGCTGGTCGTCCGGGACGAGGCGTTCACCACCGAGCCGTTCACCGTGCACACCCGGTGGATCGAGACCGAGTTCGACAACATCGTGCCGCCGTTCACCGCCGCCGCCGGCGCCGCCGAGGCGCCGGCCGGTCGCGAGACCGTCGTGGTCGAGGTGGCGGGCAAGCGGCTGGAGGTCAGCCTCCCCGCCGGCCTCGGCGCGGGTACGACCAGCGCCGCGCCCGCCGCCCGCAAGCCGGCCCGCCGGGGCGGCGGCGCCAAGGCCGGCGCGGCGGTCAGCGGCGACGCGCTCGCCTCCCCGATGCAGGGCACCATCGTCAAGATCGCCGTGGCGGACGGGGACACCGTCGCGGAGGGCGACCTGGTGGTGGTGCTGGAGGCGATGAAGATGGAGCAGCCGCTGCACGCCCACAAGGCCGGTACGGTCAGCGGGCTGTCGGCCGAGGTCGGCGCGGTGATCACCGCCGGCGCGGTGATCTGCACCATCGCCTGACCCCGGTCGGCACGCCCCTTCTCCGGTGCGCCGGGGGCGCAACACCACTGTGAGCCATATGCCTGGGAGTCATATTTATGCCTCTCAGGCATATCGCTGACCAGTCATATGCCCGGTCGCCGCGACACGCCCGACGCGACACCCACCATCGGCCCGCTCCTGCCCACCGGCGGGCGGGCCGTACCCCCGGGTCGCTTCGCCGGCGGCGGGCGGCGGCCCGGCGGGGGTGGTTTGGGACACCAGCGGCGGCGGATGGGGCCGCGAGCAGGAATGATGGCCGGGTGCGGTTCCTTCATGGCGCGGTCCCCGCGCACGACCTGACCTACAACGACGTCTTCATGGCGCCGGCCCGCTCCGAGGTGGGCTCGCGACTCGACGTCGACCTGGCCACCGGCGACGACACGGGCACCACCATCCCGCTGGTGGTCTCCAACATGACGGCGGTGTCCGGCCGCCGGATGGCGGAGACCGTCGCCCGGCGCGGCGCGATCGCGGTCATCCCGCAGGACATCCCGATCGAGGTGGTGGCCAACGTCGTCGCCTGGGTCAAGCAGCGGCACCTGGTCCACGACACGCCCATCACGCTCGGCCCGACCGACACCGTCGGCGACGCCATTCACCTGCTGCCGAAGCGGTCGCACGGCGCGGTAATCGTGGTCGACGAGGCGGGCCGCCCGCTCGGCGTCGTCACCGAGGCGGACACCGTCGGCGTGGACCGCTTCGCCCAGCTGCGGCACGTGATGTCGACCGAGCTGCACACCGTGCCGGCGGACGCGGACCCGCGTACCGGCTTCGACCGGCTGTCGGCCGGGCGGCGCCGGCTGGCCCCGGTGGTGGACGCCGACGGCCGGCTGATCGGCGTGCTGACCCGGCAGGGCGCGCTGCGCGCCACCCTCTACCGGCCGGCCGTGGACGACCGGGGCCGGCTGCGCGTCGCCGCCGCCGTCGGCATCAACGGCGACGTGACCGGCAAGGCGGAGGCGCTGCTGGCCGCCGGGGTGGACACCCTGGTGGTGGACACCGCGCACGGCCACCAGGAGCGGATGATCTCCGCGCTGCGGGCGGTACGCAAGCTCGACCCCGCGGTGCCGGTGGCGGCGGGCAACGTGGTCACCGCCGAGGGCGTACGCGACCTGGTGGAGGCGGGGGCCGACATCGTCAAGGTCGGCGTCGGTCCGGGTGCCATGTGCACCACCCGGATGATGACCGGCGTGGGTCGGCCGCAGTTCTCCGCGGTGCTCGACTGCGCGGCGGCGGCCCGGGCGCTCGGCCGGCACGTCTGGGCCGACGGCGGCGTGCGGCACCCCCGGGACGTGGCGCTGGCGCTCGCCGCCGGGGCGTCCAACGTGATGATCGGGTCGTGGTTCGCCGGCACCTACGAGTCCCCCGGCGACCTCTACACCGAGCCGGACGGCCGGCGGTACAAGGAGAGCTTCGGCATGGCCTCGGCGCGGGCGGTCAGCGCGCGTACCGCCGAGGACAGCGCCTTCGACCGGGCCCGCAAGGCGGTCTTCGAGGAGGGCATCTCCTCGGCCCGGATGTACCTGGACCCGACCCGGCCCGGCGTCGAGGACCTGATCGACGAGATCATCGCCGGGGTACGCAGCGCCTTCACCTACGCGGGCGCCCGCAACCTGGACGAGTTCCACGAGCGCGCGCTGGTCGGCGTGCAGAGCGCGGCCGGCTACACCGAGGGCATGCCGCTGCCCACCAGCTGGTGACCACCCCGCCCGACGCGGGCGGTTGACCTCGTTCGCGGCGTGTCGCGGTGTCCGGGTGGCGGGACACCGCGACACGCCGCAACCGGGGTGGATCATCCCGGGCGGCGGTCGCGGTCACTCGAAGAGGCGGCGGATGACCGCGCGGGCGGTCTGCTCGGGGTCCCGGCCGGCCTCGGGCGGCAGGGCGCCGGCCAGCCAGAGGGTGGCGAACCCGTGCACGATCGACCAGGCGGCCAGGGCGTCCCGGTCGGGCTCGGCGGCGGGCAGGGCGGCCAGTCCGCCGCGCAGCACCGCGCGGGCCCGGTCCCGGGCTGCCCGCACCTCGGCGTCGTCGCCCCGGTAGAGGTCCGGCCGGAACATCACCTCGAAGTGCGCCCGGTGGTCGACGGCGAACCGGACGTACGCCACCCCGATCTCCAGCAGGTCGTCGCCGGCCCCGCGCAGCTCGTCGGCGAGGCGGTCGTACCCCTCGACGGCGAGCGCGGTGAGCAGACCGGCCTTGTCGCCGAAGTGGTGGGCCGGGGCGGCGTGTGACACGCCGGCGCGGCGGGCCAGGTCACGCAGGCTCAGCGCGGCCGGCCCGGACTCCTCGATCGCCTGGACCGCCGCGTCGAGCAGGGCCCGCCGCAGGTCGCCGTGGTGGTAGCCGCGCGTGGTCACGTCGGGCAGCATAACTTGTCAACGACAAGATGCACTGTCGGATATTAGTTTGGCCCCTGACGATCCGGGGGCTAACGTCAGCGCCGTGCACATGGAACCCCTGGCCCGATTCCCGGACGCGCTGCGGAGCGTGCCGATGGGGCGGCTGGTCTCGGTCGCCGGCCACCTGGTCAACCAACGCTGGGGTCGCTACCTGTCCGAACACCACGGCCTCACGACCGCCGGGATGCGGGTGCTGTTCACCCTGTCCCACACCGGCGAGACCACCCACCGGGACGTCGCCGAGCGCTGCTTCGTCCGGCCCGCCACCCTCACCGGGATCGTCGACACCCTGGAGCGCGACGGCTTCGTCGAGCGGCACCGGGCGGGTGCCGACCGCCGTACGGTGCAGCTCGCCCTGACCGACAAGGGACGCGAGCACGTGCAGGCTCTCTTCGACCTGATCCACAGCGACACCCCGCTGACCTCCGTCGACGCCGACCCGGCGAAGAAGGCGGTGATCCGCGAGTTCCTGACGGAGTTGATTGTGACCATGTCCGACGGGGAGGACACCAGGTTGAACCCGGCAGACCAGGAATCCGACGAGGCGAGACCGGGAGACCGCCCGTGCTGATCCGCCTACTGCGCAATCACCTTCGCCCGTACCGCCGGCCGCTGGCCGGGGTGGTGCTGCTCCAGTTCGTCGGCACGATGGCGTCGCTCTACCTGCCGAGCCTCAACGCCGACATCATCGACCGGGGCGTGGCCCGGGGCGACACCGACCTGATCATGCGTACGGGCGGCTGGATGCTGGTGATCAGCCTGCTCCAGATCGTCTGCTCGATCGCCGCGGTGTACCTGGGCGCGCGAACCGCGATGGGGTTCGGGCGGGACGTCCGGGCGGCCATCTTCGGGCACGTCAACCGCTTCTCGGCCCGCGAGGTCGCCCGGTTCGGCGCGCCGTCGCTGATCACCCGCAACACCAACGACGTCCAGCAGGTGCAGATGCTCGTGCTGATGAGCTGCACCATGCTGGTCGCCGCGCCGATCATGTGCGTCGGCGGGGTGGTGATGGCGCTGCGGGAGGACCTCGCGCTCTCCCGGCTGATGCTGGTCTGTGTGCCGGTGCTGGCGATCGCGCTGGGCCTGGTCGTCCGGCGGATGGTGCCGGGATTCCGGGAGATGCAGACCCGGATCGACACGGTCAACCGGGTGCTGCGCGAGCAGATCACCGGCATCCGGGTGATCCGGGCGTTCGTCCGCGAGCCGTACGAGACGGACCGGTTCGGCGTCGCCAACGCCGACCTCACCGCGACGGCGCTGCGGGTCGGCCGACTGATGGCCCTGATCTTCCCGGTGATCATGCTGGTGCTCAACGTCTCCAGCGTCGCGGTGCTCTGGTTCGGCGCGCAGCGGGTCGACGCCGACCAGATGCAGATCGGCGCGCTGACCGCGTTCCTGCAGTACCTGATGCAGATCCTGATGGCCGTCATGATGGCCACCTTCATGCTGATGATGGTGCCGCGCGCGGCGGTCTGCGCCGAGCGGATCGTCGAGGTGCTGGACACCGAGTCGTCGGTGGTGCCGCCGGCCGATCCGCTGATCGCGATGACCAGGCCCGCCGAGCTGGAGCTTCGCCGCGTCGCCTTCCAGTACCCCGGGGCGAGTGCCCCGGTGCTGCACGACATCTCGTTCCGGGCCGGGCCGGGCCGGACCACCGCCATCATCGGGTCCACCGGCGCCGGCAAGACCACCCTGCTCACACTGATCCCCCGGCTGGTCGACCCGACCGCCGGCGCGGTGCTGGTCGACGGGGTGGACGTGCGGCTGCTGGACCCGAACGAGGTGTGGCGCCGGATCGGGCTGGTGCCGCAGCGGCCGTACCTGTTCAGCGGAACGATCGCCAGCAACCTCCGGTACGGCAACCCGGACGCCACCGACGAGGAGCTGTGGCGGGCGCTGGAGATCGCCCAGGCGCGGGACTTCGTGGCCGAGATGCCGGGCGGGCTGGACGCCCCGATCGCCCAGGGCGGCACGAACGTCTCCGGCGGGCAGCGGCAGCGGCTGGCGATCGCCCGGGCGCTGGTCCGCCAGCCGGAGATCTACCTCTTCGACGACTCGTTCTCGGCGCTGGACCTCGGCACCGACGCCCGGCTGCGGGCGGCGCTGCGGCCGGTCACCGCGGACGCGGCCGTGGTGATCGTGGCCCAGCGGGTTTCCACGATCGTCGACGCCGACCAGATCATCGTGCTCGAGGACGGCGGCATCGTCGGCACGGGACGACACGAGGAACTGCTGGAGAGCTGCCCGACGTACGCCGAGATCGTCGCGTCCCAGCAGACGGCGGAGGTGCCGGCGTGAGCAAGCCCGACGAGCGGACCACGCGGGCCGGTGACGGCCGGGCGCCCGTACCCGAGCAGAAGGTCCCGGAGGCACGGACGCCGAAGCGGCTGCCCCCCGGCGGCCAGCGCGGCGGTCCGCCGTGGATGGGCGCCGCGATGCCGGCCGAGAAGTCGATGAACTTCGGTCCGTCGGCCCGGCGCCTGCTCGGCCGGCTGCGGCCACACCGGCTCCAGCTGGCCGCGGTGATCACGCTCGCCGTGGCGAGCATCGGGCTCAGCGTCATCGGGCCGAAGCTCCTCGGCCACGCCACCGACCTGATCTTCAGCGGGGTGATCGGTCGGCAACTGCCCGCCGGGACCACCACGGAGCAGGCCGCGGCGGCGGCCCGGGCCGCCGGCAACGACAACTTCGCCGACATGCTCGCCCGGATGGACGTGGTGCCGGGCGCCGGGGTCGACTTCACCGCCCTCGGCCGGGTGCTCGTCCTGGCCCTGGCGCTCTACCTGGCGGCCAGTGTGCTGATCTGGTGGCAGGGGTGGCTGCTCAACGGGGTGGTGCAGCGGACCGTGCTGCGGCTGCGCGCCGAGGTGGAGGAGAAGCTCCACCGGCTGCCCCTGCCCTACTTCGATCGGCAGCCCCGCGGCGAACTGCTCAGCCGGGTCACCAACGACATCGACAACATCTCGCAGACCCTGTCACAGACGCTCAGCCAGGTGCTCACCTCGCTGCTGACCGTGATCGGCGTGCTGGCGATGATGGTCTGGATCTCGCCGCTGCTCGCGCTGGTCGCCCTGGTCGCGGTGCCGGTGTCGGTGATCGTCACCCAGCGGATCGCCAAGCGGTCGCAGCGCAGGTTCATCGCCCAGTGGCGGCACACCGGTGAGCTGAACGGCCAGATCGAGGAGGCGTACACCGGTCACGAGCTGGTCAAGGTCTTCGGTCGGCAGCGCGAGGTGGAAGCAGCCTTCCACGCGAAGAACGAGGAGCTGTTCCGAGCCAGCTTCGGGGCTCAGTTCATCTCCGGGATCATCATGCCGGCGATGATGTTCGTCGGGAACCTCAGCTACGTCGCGATCGCCGTGGTCGGCGGGCTGCGGGTGGCCTCCGGGACGATGAGCCTCGGCGACGTGCAGGCGTTCATCCAGTACTCGCGGCAGTTCACCCAGCCGCTCACCCAGATCGCCTCGATGGCGAACCTGCTCCAGTCCGGGGTGGCCTCCGCCGAGCGGGTCTTCGCGGTGCTCGACGCCCAGGAGCAGAGCCAGGACAGGGTTGCACCGTCCCGGGTCACCGGCAGGGTCGAGTTCGCACACGTCTCCTTCCGGTACGACCCGGAGAAGCCGCTGATCGACGACCTGTCGCTGGTCGCCGAGCCGGGTCACACCGTGGCGATCGTCGGCCCGACCGGCGCCGGCAAGACCACCCTGGTCAATCTGATCATGCGCTTCTACGAACTGGACGCGGGCTGGATCACCCTCGACCGGGTGGACATCACCAGCATGCCCCGGGACGAGCTGCGCAGCCGGATCGGCATGGTGCTCCAGGACACCTGGCTCTTCGGCGGCACCATCCGGGACAACATCGCCTACGGCCGGCCGGACGCGACCGAGGAGGAGATCCTGGCCGCCGCCCGGGCGACCTTCGTGGACCGCTTCGTGCGCAGCCTCCCGGACGGGTACGACACCGTCATCGACGAGGAGGGCAGCAACGTCAGCGCCGGCGAGAAGCAGCTCATCACGATCGCCCGGGCGTTCCTGGCCGAGCCGTCGCTGCTGATCCTCGACGAGGCCACCAGTTCGGTGGACACCCGCACGGAGGTGCTGCTCCAGCGGGCGATGGCGGCGCTTCGCTCGGACCGGACCAGCTTCGTCATCGCACACCGGCTCTCCACCATCCGCGACGCCGACCTGATCCTGATGATGGAGCACGGCCGGATCGTCGAGCAGGGCACCCACGAGCAGTTGCTCGCCGCGAAGGGGGCGTACCACCGGCTGTACCGGTCGCAGTTCGCCGGCGCGCTGGTGGACGACGAGGACGACGGGGCGGCCCCCCGGACCCGGTCGGTCCAGGGGGCGCTCTCCTCATGACCGGCTCAGGCGGCGGCCGGCAGCAGGTCGGTCGAGCGGGCGGCGACCACCGCCCCGACCAGCCCCAACGCGTCCGCGACGGGCATCGGGGCCACACTCCGGCCATCGCGCAGGCGCAGCGAGACCGACCCGTCGGCCGCCTCCCGGGCGCCCACCACCCCGACGTACGGCACCCGGCGGTGGGCGGCGTCACGGATCCGGGCGCCCAGCGAGCCGCCGGCGTCGACCTCGGCCCGCAGCCCGGCGGCGACCGCCCGGCGGGCGAGTTCGGCCGCCGCCCCCGCCTGCCCGGCGTCGACCGGCAGCAGCACCAGCTGCACCGGGGCGTACCAGGGCGGGAAGGCGCCCTGGTGCACCTCGATCAGGTAGGCGAAGAGCCGTTCCATGCTGCCGACCAGACTGCGGTGCACCATCACCGGCCGCCGCCGGGCGCCGGACGCGTCGGTGTACGACAGGTCGAACCGCTCCGGCTTGTCGAAGTCGAGCTGGACGGTGGAGAGGGTGGACTCCCTGCCGGCGGCGTCGACGATCTGAATGTCGATCTTCGGACCGTAGAAGGCGGCCTCGCCCGGGGCCTCGGTGAAGTCGACCCCGTCGAGCGCCGCGCGCAGCAGTTCCTCGGCCCGCGCCCACTGGGTGTCGTCGCCCACGTACTTCTCCCCCGGCCCGCGCAGCGACAGCCGGAACCCGGCCGGGCGGACGCCGAGTGCGGCGTGCGCCTCGCGGATCAGCCGCAGGATCTCCCGCACCTCCTCGCCGACCTGGTCCAGGGCGCAGAAGTTGTGCGCGTCGTTGAGCGAGATGGCGCGGACCCGGGACAGGCCGCCGAGCACGCCCGACCGCTCCGCCCGGTACATCCCGCCCAGCTCGGCGATGCGCAGCGGCAACTCCCGGTAGGAGCGGCCGCGCGCCCGGTAGACCAGCGCGTGGTGCGGGCAGAGCGCCGGCCGCAGCACGAACTCGTCGTCGGCGCTGAGCCGCAGCGGCGGGAACATGTCGTCGGCGAAGTAGCCGAGGTGCCCGGAGAGCGCGAACAGCTCCCGTTTGCCCAGCGGCGGCGAGTAGACGTGCTGGTAGCCGGCCCGTCGTTCCAGGTCGCGGACGTACTCCTCGACCGCGTGCCGGGCGGCGGCGCCGGCCGGCAGCCAGATCGGCAGCCCGGCGCCGGCGAGCGGGTCGGAGACGAACAGGTCCAGCTCCCGGCCGAGCCTGCGGTGGTCGATCATGTCGCTCTCCTCACGGGTCATGACCCGGAAGCGACCTCGCCACGGACGCCGCGAGGCCCCGGGGCGGATCGCCCCGGGGCCTCGTCGACGTCGAACGTCAGTGCGGCGCGCCGGGGAATCCCGGCGTCGTGGTCACCACCGCGCTGCGCATGCCCCGACGGTACGGTCCCGGCGCGCGGCGGTGCCAGCGCATTTCCGGCTCGCGCCGCCGGCCGCCCGGATGGGCGTCGGGGCGAACTGAGAAGAGGGGCGGGCCGCCGGCACGGGACCTGCCGGCGACCCGCGGCGGCCGGCTCGTCAGGAACGGGGGGCCCGACGCGCGTGCGGCCGCGCGCCGACAACGGTACGCCGAGGAGCGGGGATCCGCCGTCCGCATCCCGCCCGGATTCGACCCGTTCCGCCCGTCACCCCCGACGGAACTGGGTCGTTGTACCCAAGTGGCCCTGTCGTGTCCACCGTCACCACCGGCCGGGCCTGTCCCCGGTGACGGCGGACACGCCGTCAGGCTCGGGGGATCTGATCGGCCTTGACCGGCGAGGTGGCAGTCGTGCTCGAACTTCTCACTGACGTCGCCTCGCCGACGTGGGCGTACGCCGCACTGCTCGGCCTGCTGATCGCCGACGCGTTCGTGCCGGTCATCCCGACCCAGGTCGTGATGATCACCAGCGGCGCGCTGACCGTCTACGGCGGGCTCAGCCTGCCGGTGACCATCGGCGTCGGGGCGCTCGGCGTCTTCGCCGGCGACCTGGCCTGCTACCTGCTGGGCCGCAGCGCCCCCGACCGGCACGCGCCCCGGCACGCCGAGCCGAGCCGGGCCCGCCGGATGGCCGGCCGGGTGACCCGGGGGCTGCGCCAGCCAGGTCCGCTGGTCATCCTGCTCTGCCGGTTCGTGCCCGGCGGCCGGATGGCGGCCTGCTTTTCCGCCGGCCGCAGCAGGTACCCCTACCGGCTCTTCCTCTTCTACGAGGGCGCCGCAGCGACCGGTTGGGCGGCCTACGGCGGACTGGTCGGCCACCTCGGCGGCACGGCGCTGACCGAGTCGGCCTGGCGGCTGGCGCTGATCGCTGCCGCGGCGGCGGCCGGGTTCGCGGCGGCGGGTTGGGCGATGACGCTGGTCAGCGCCCGCACCCGCGGCGAGGTACCCGTCGACTGACGCCCGCCCCACTCCGTCCCGGCGCGACGCCTCGTACCGCGCGCGTCCGTCACGACACGACGCCTCCTACCGCGCGGCGTCCGTCACGACGCGGCGCCTGTACCGCGCGGTGCCCATCACCGTGCGCGTCCGGCACGGCGCGATGCCCGTCACGGCCCGGCGCCCGTCACGACTTAATGCCCGTCACGACGCGGCACCCGCCACGATGGGCTCCTTCCGGCGCTACCAATCTGATGACGTCAACGGATCGCGCGGCGTGAGTCGTTGGTGTCATCAGGTCCGTAGCGTCCAGCGGCAGGGTGGCCCTCCCCACCGGCGGACCGTCGCCCACCGGCACTAGGGGTGGACCCCGGCCGCGATCTCGGTGGGCGTCCCGGATCCGCTTCGGGTCGCTCCGGCGACAGGCTGGCGGCATGCCCACAACCCGGAACCTTGGCCTGGTGGCCCTCGGTGCGATCGCCCTGGCGGCGTTGCTCACCGTGATCGGCCACCTGGAGGTGAACGACGACCTGAACCCCTGGTCGCTGACCGTCAGCGACTTCGCCGTGTCCGACCGGGGCGGCGTCATCGACGTGGCGATGGTCGCGCTCGCGGTCGCCGCCGCCGTGCTGGTCCCCGCCCTGCGCCGCGTCCGCCGGTCCCGGACCGTGGGCGAGCTGCCGCTCGCCCTCGCGGCCGGCGGATTGCTGCTGACCGCGGTGGTGCCCACCAACGAGCCCGGCCTGCCCATGGACGCCGCCGCCTACCTGCACCGGTACGCGTCCGTGGTGACCTTCGTGGCGCTGCCGGTGGGTGGCTGGCTGCTCGCCCGGCGGGACGCCCTGCCCGGGACCGCGCCCTGGCTGCGCGCCCTGGCGCTGGTCAGCCTCGCGCTCGCCGGGGCCATGATCTGGTCGGCCTACCCGGGCGACCGGCTGCTGATCGGGCTCGCCGAGCGGCTGCTGATCCTGGTCGAGGTGGGGCTGCTCGCGGTCGTCGCCACCGCCCTGGTCCGCCGGGGTGGCCGGGGACGGGGCAGCGCCGGGCCGGCGGGCCGGCCCGGCGCCCCGGGGCTCACTCCAGCTCGTGGAGCATGAGCTGGCGGGCGGCCTCGGTGATCGACCCGGACAGCGACGGGTAGATCGTGATGGTCTGGGCCAGCTCGTTGACGGTCAGGTTGTTCTCCACCGCCATGGTGATCGGCAGGATCAGCTCGCTCGCCTTGGGCGCCACCACCACGCCGCCGACCACCTGACCGCTGGCCGGGCGGCAGAACAGCTTCACGAAGCCGTCGGCCAGGTCGTCCATCTTCGCCCGGGCGTTGCCCGACAGCGGCAGCATCACCTGGCGGGCGGGCACCTTGCCGGCGTCCACCTCGTCCTGGGAGACGCCGACCGTGGCCAGCTCCGGGTCGGTGAAGACGTTCGCCGCCACGGTACGCAGCCGCAGCGGCCGGACCGCCTCGCCGAGCGCGTGCCACATCGCGATCCGGCCCTGCATCGCGGCGACGCTGGCCAGCGGCAGCACCCCGGTGCAGTCGCCGGCCGCGTAGATGCCGGGGACGTTGGTCCGCGAGACCCGGTCGACGGTGACGTAACCGCCCCGGGCCAGCTCGACGCCGTACTCCGCCAGCCCCAGGTCGGCGGTGTTGGGGATCGAGCCGACGGCGATCAGCGCGTGCGAGCCGGCCACGAGCCGGCCGTCGGAGAGCTGGACCTCGACGCCGTCGTCGGTACGGCGGACCGCGTCCGCCCGGCAGTTGTTCAGGATGCTCATGCCCCGGTTGCGGAACACCCGCTCGATCGCCATCGCCGCGTCGGCGTCCTCGTGCGGCATGACCCGGTCCCGGCTGGAGACGAGGGTGACCTGGACGCCCATCGCCAGGTAGGCGCTGGCGAACTCCGCGCCGGTGACGCCGGAGCCGACCACGATCAGGTGCTCGGGCAGCTCGGGCAGGTCGTACACCTGCCGCCAGGTCAGGATCCGCTCGCCGTCGGGCACGGCGGTGGGCAACTGGCGCGGGGTGGCGCCGGTGGCGACCAGGACGGTCGACGCGGCGATCGACTGCTCGGCGCCACCGTCGGCCGGGGTGACGATCACCCGGTGGGTGTGACCGAGCGTGTCCTCGCCCAGCCGGGCGGTCCCGGCCACGAAGGTCACCCCGGCCTTGACCAGCTTGGTGTGGATGTCGTCGGACTGGGCCAGGGCGAGCCGCTTCACCCGCTCGTGGACCGCGCGGGCGTCGACGGTGACCGCCTCCAGCCCGTCGGAGTGCACCCCGAACTCCTCGGTGTCCCGGTAGCCGGTGACCACCTGTGAGCTGGCGATGAACGTCTTCGACGGCACACAGTCGGAGAGCACGCAGGCGCCACCGGCCCCCTCGGCCTCCACCACGGTGACGTCGGCGTCCAGCTGCGCGGCGACCAGCGCCGCCTCGTAGCCGGCCGGTCCCCCGCCGATGATCACGATCCGGCTCACAGCGCACGCCCCTCGTCGATGTTCACAGTGACTTTCTTCTCCCGAACGTGTCCGACACGCACCGTCGTATTCTCCCCCACCCGCCCGCCGGGCTATCGTCATCGCCGTGCGTCACTACGCCGCCTACGGCTCAAACCTGGACCCCGCCCGGATGCGCGCCTACTGTCCGCATTCGCCGATGGTGGGCACCGGCTGGCTGGAGGGCTGGCGGCTGACCTTCGCGGGCGAGGACGTGATCGGCTGGGAGGGCTCCGTCAGCACCGTCGTCGAGTCCCCGGGTGACCGGGTCTTCGTGGCGCTGTACGACATCCACCCGTACGACGCCGCGCAGCTCGACGAGATCGAGGGCGTGACCGCCGGCACGTACCGCAAGCTGCACGTCCGCGTCTCGACCCTGGACGGCGACGTCACCGCGTGGGTCTACGTCTTCGACGGGTACGAGGGCGGCCTGCCGACCTCCTGGTACCTGTCCGAGATCGCGAACGCGGCCGAGAAGGCGGGCGCGCCGGACGACTACGTCACCGAGCTGCGGTCCCGCCCCACCGGCACCGCGTCGGCGTAGCGCGTATCGCACGCCTCCAGTCTGCTCCCGACGCCACGGACCGGCACCGCCGGCCCCGGGCGGCGTCGCCCATCACACACCGGCGGCAGGGACGATCCGCTCGTACATGTCGGTCCAGCGCACCTCGGCCAGCCCCACCGAGCGGTAAAGGGTCACCGGGGCGGTCGGGTTGGTCAGGTCCACGCCGAGCCCGGCGGCGGTGCGGCCCTTGGTGGCGTAGACCGTGAAGGCCCGCCACAGCAGCGCCGCGCCCACCCCGCGCCGCCGGTACGCGGGCAGCACCGACAGCGTGCGGACCCAGCCCATGTCCTGATCCAGCGCCTGGTCGGTGGATTGCAGCGCGCCGGCCGGCTCGCCGTCGACCTCGGCCACGAACCACTCGTCCCAGACCTTGCCGGACGCCGGGATCTGCTCCCGCCAACGGTCGAAGCCGACCGGCTCGTAGTCCGGGGTGTCCCGGAAGGCGGTGTCGAAGATCCGGTGGAACAGGCGCAGGTCCGCCTCGTCGTCGGCGCGCAGCGGGCGGACGGTCACCCCCGGCGGGGGCGGTGGCTCGGCGGGGAGCCCGGCCAGCGAGCGGGTCATCCGCACGTACCGCTTGATCCGGGTGAAGCCGGCCTCGGCCAGCTCCGCCGCCCAGCGCGTCTCCGACGGGAAGACGGTGGACCGGACGGTCAGCGCGGGCAGGTCCCGCTCGGCGGCCCGCTCGGCGACCCGGTCGAGCATCCGGGCCAGCAGCGGGGCGCGCAGGTCCACGCCGCGCTCCGGGTCGACGTAGACCTCGACGAAGTCGCGGCCCACCCCGGTCGGGTTGTCCACCGCCGTCCAGGCGACGGCCGTCCCGTCGGGGTCGGTGACCAGCCAGGAGTCGCGGGCGGGGTCGAAGAAGGGGGCGGTCAGCGCGGCCCGGACGTCCTCGGCGTCGAAGTCCGGGTAGCCGACGGCGAAGGTGTCGGCGGCGTGCACCACGGCGAGGATGGCGGGGACGTCGTCGAGGGTGGGGCGGCGGGCGGTCCAACCGGCGGGAAGCGTCACGGCGCGATCCTGGCAGGGCGGGCGGGTCCCGCGCCGCCGGTTTTTTCCGCCGGGTGGTCGACCGCCCGCCTGAGGCCCGGACACCGGCGGCGGTCAGCGGGCGGGGGCCCCGGCCAGCAGGACCCGGGTGGCGGTAAGCAGTTCCACCAGCTCCGCGCCCTCCCCGGGGCGCAAGGTGCGGAAGGCGGTGGAGGTCAACCGGTCGGTCATCGCCTCGGCCCAGAGCCGCCGCCGCACCAGCGGGCCGACCGGCGGGTACGGCGGCGACCAGCCGCAGGCCGACGCGCCGGCCTCCCCCTCCGGCCCGGCGAGCACCGCCTCCAGCGGGGTCATCCCGGCCGCCCGGACCGCCAGCAGGTACGCCCCGGTGAAGTGCTCGCGGAGCAGCAGCAGCGCCACAGCGGCGCGGGCGCCGGCGGCGTGCTGCGGCACCGGCATCGCCCGCCAGGCGGCGAAGAGCGGCATCCCGGTGGCGTCCGCCGCGGCGACCACCCGCTCCAGCAGCACGGCCAGCCGGGGCGTCCCGGGCAGGTCGTCCAGGTGCTGGGCGCCCCAACGGCAGCACTCGGCGAGGTTGGCGTTGGCCACCTCCAGCGGACGGACCACCCGGGCGGCGGCGTCCCAGCCGTCGGCGACCGCGTCCGGGGCGATGAAGCCGACCGCGGCGGCGACGGTCTCCGCGCGGACGTCGCCGAGCGCGCCGGCCCGCCCGGTGATGTAGAAGGCCCAGCCGGAGATGCCCAGCAGCCGTGCCCGGCGCAGCGTCCCCGGGCAGCGGCTGAACAACTCACCCAGTTCGAGCACGGCGGGCTTGCTGGCGGCTGCCACCTGTTCCGGCGTCATCCCGACCGCCCGCTGCACGCATCCATCGCGCTCAGTGTGCCTCGCCGTCGCCGGTGGCGACATCCTCCTCTTCGGCGTCCAGCGCCTCGATCGCCGCCTCCACCTCGCCGGTACGGCGACGCGCGGCGGTGAGCGACCGTTCGGCGGCCCGGCGGGCCAGTTTGGACCGGCTCAGCTCCTGCTCGGCGGCGGCCCGGCGACGCTCCAGTTCGGCCAGTTCGGCTTCGATCTCCTCGAGCGCGGTGCCGCCGTCCCGCTCGGCCGCCGCCGCGCCGTCGAGGTCCTTCTCCGCCCGACCCTGATCGGTACGCGCCGCCGCCAGCTCCCGTTCCAGCGCCCGGCGCCGTTTCGCGCGCTCGGCCCGGGCGGCCCGCTCCGCCGCCCGCTCGTCGCGCGCCCGGCGGTCCCCGGCCCGCTCCGCCGCCCGCTCCGCCGCCCGGTCCGGTGCCCGTGGCGGCTCCTCCGCCCCGCCGGTGACCAGCCGCAGCTGCGGCCGGGGCACCTCGCCGAAACCGGCGTAGTGGGCGGCCCGCAGCAGGGTGCCGGCACGGACCTGCTCGGCCACCTCGGCATCGGCGAGCGCCGCGTTGAGGGTGGCCTCCACCTCGCCCAGCGGCAGCTTCCCGGCGGACGGGGCGTCCGGGTTGCGGGCCGCGATCCGGCGCACCTCGGCGACCAGGGCGGCGACGACCGCGCGCCGCTGGGCGGAGAGCTCGCGCAGCTTCGGCCCCTTCAGGTCGCGCTGGGCGGTGCGCAGCGCGTCGGCGAGCTGGGCCAGGTCGGCGACCAGTTCGGGGCGTTCGAGGGCGAGCAGGTTGACCAGCCAGGCCGCCACGGTGGGGCGCTTGAGCCGGGCGATCTGGCGGGCGCCGGCGGCGTCACCGGCCCGGCGGGCCTCGGCGACGGCGGCGTCCCGGGCGGCGACGAACCGGTCCGGGGGCGTGCGGTACAGCCGCTGGACCAGGTCGGAGGGGAGCGCGGGCACGGCTTCAGGCGTCGATCCGGCTGCCCGGTTCCAGCCTGCGGTAGTCGGTCCCGGACAGGGCCGTGTACTGCCGGTCGAGCACGGCGAGCCCGTTGTCGTTGAGGTAACCGTCGTGCAGGGCGTACGCGCGGCGCGGCGCGACCGCCCGGATGAAGTCGAGCACCTCGGAGAACTTCGACCAGGGCGCGTGGATCGGCGCGAAGAGGGTGTCCACCTGGACGTCGTCCGGCACGAACAGCGCGTCTCCCGGATGGTAGACGACGTCGTTGAACAGGTATCCGATGTTCTCCACGACCGGGATGTCGGGGTGGATGACGGCGTGCCGGCCACCGTGGGCGCGGACCGGCACGCCGGCGGCGGTGAAGGACTCCCCGGGGGTGACCACGGTCAGCACCTCAGCGGCGTCACCCAGGACGCCGGCGAGCGAGGCCGGGCCGTGGACGGTGAACGGGCGGCGGTCCAGCGCCCGGGTCAGCGCCTCCACGTTCACGTGGTCCGGGTGCTCGTGGGTGATCAGCACCGCATCCACCCCGTCCAACGCCGCCGGCTCGCTGACCACGCCGGGGTCGACGACGAGCACCCCGCCGTCGTGCTGCAGCCGTAGGCAGGAGTGGGAGTACTTGGTGAGCTGCATATGTGACTCCTCGATTATCGAATCGTGACGTCCTCAGCGCAGTCTGCCGGAACCGGCGCGGTGTCGCGTCGCGTCCGAGCTATCGCCCCGGGACCGGGGTAGTCAGAGGACGGAGCGGGGATGGACAGACAGACGACACGACGCCGGGGCAGGGCGCTGGCGGCGCTGGGGCTGGCGGCGTTGCTGCTGGCCGGTTGCGGAGCGGCGGACCGCTCGACCTCGACGGGCGACTCGGCGGCCGAGGCCCCGGCCGGCGGAGCGCCGGCGGGTGGGGCGGCCGAGCAGGGCAAGGCCGGCGCGGGCGCGCCGGACCTGCGGGTGGACCAGCGATCGATCATCTACACCGGAACGATGCGGGTGCAGGTGGACGACGTCGAGGGGGCCGCCCGTCGGGCGGTTGCCGCGGTGGTCGCGGCCGGCGGGTTCGTCGGCGGCGACAACCGGCGCAGCGTGGCCGCCGACGCCGAGGCGGAACTGGAGCTGCGGGTGCCGGCGGCGAAGTTCACCGCGCTCATCGACGAGCTGGCGACGTACGGCAAGCAGCAGCGCCGGGGGGTGAAGACGCAGGACGTCACCGAGGAGACGGTCGACCTGGACGCTCGGATCGCCACCCAGCGGGCCAGGGTGGAGAGTGCCCGCAAGCTGCTGTCCCGGGCCACCTCGATCCCCGAGCTGGTGTCGCTGGAGGACGAGGTGTCCCGGCGGGAGGCCGACCTCGCCTCGCTGGAGGCGAAGAAGCGCCGGCTGGCCGACCTGACCGCGCTCTCCACCATCACGGTGACGTTCGTCGGGATGGACGCCTCGACGGCCGAGGAGGAGACCGAGACGGGCTTCATGGTCGGGCTGCGCGGCGGCTGGAAGGTCTTCGTGGCCTCGATGACCATCCTGCTGACCGTGCTCGGGGCGGTGCTGCCCTGGCTGCTGGCGTTCGGCGTACCCCTGGTGGTGTTCCTGGCGGTGCTGCGTCGGCGGCGTCGGGGGCGGCCCGCGCCACCGGCACCGCCCACCACGCCGGTCGGCACGCCGCGTCCGCCGGCGCCTACCGCGCCGCCGCCAGTGCCCGCAGCGCGGTCTGGACCATGAGGCGCACCCCGGCGGGGATGGCCCGCTCGTCGACGTCGAACGACGCCCGGTGCAGGTCCACGTTGGGCCCGGACCGGCCGACGCCGAGGCGGGCCAGCGCGCCGGGGACGTACTCCAGGTACCAGGAGAAGTCCTCGCCGCCCATGCTCTGCGGCGTCTCGGCGATCCCCTCGGGGCCGAGCGCTGCGGCGGTGGCGGCGGTGAGGACCCCGATGGCGCGGGCGTCGTTGCTCACCGGCGGACGGCCGCGCAGGTATTCCAGGTCGACCGTGGCGCCGGTGGGCGCGATGACGTCCCGGACCACCTGAGCGACGATCTTGGGAGCCAGCTCCCAGGTGTCGCGGTCCATCACCCGCAGGGTGCCCGAGGCGCACGCCTCGGACGGGATGACGTTGTACCGGGTGCCGGCCGAGGCGTGGCCGAACACCAGCAGCAGCCCGCTGTTGGCCGGCACCCGCCGACTGACCAGCGCCGGCACCTCGGTGACCAGCCGGCCGAGCGCGTCGACCAGGTCGACCGTCAGGTGCGGCCGGGCGGTGTGCCCGCCCGGGCCGGTGAGCCGGACGGTGACGTTGTCGGCGGCGGCGGTGATCGGGCCGACCCGCAGGCCCACCTTGCCCACCGGCAGGTTGGGGTCGCAGTGCACGGCGAAGATCTGGACCACGTCCTCCAGGCCGCCGGCCTCGATGACCTCCAGCGAACCGCAGGGCAGGATCTCCTCGGCCGGCTGGAAGATCAGCCGCACCCGGCCGTCGAGCTGGCCGGCGTCGGCGAGCTGGGCCAGCAGCATGCCGACGCCGAGCATCACCGTGGTGTGCACGTCATGGCCGCACGCGTGGCAGACGCCCTCCACCGTGGACCTGTACGACACGTCCTTGACGTCGGTCAGCGGCAGCGCGTCGATGTCGGCGCGCAGCGCGATGACCGGCCCGTCGGGGCGGCCGTCGATGTCGCAGATGACCCCGTTGCCCTTGGGCAGCAGCCGCGGGTGCAGGCCGGCCAGGGAGAGCTCCCGCGCGATCAGCGCCGCCGTCTCGAACTCCTCGCCGGAGAGCTCCGGGTGGGAGTGGAGGTGGCGACGGGTGGCGATGAGGCCGGGTACCCGCAGGGCGAGCAGATGGTCGAGCTCGTAGGGCAGGGGCTGGGACCCGGATGGCGCCTCCGGCCAGGACGACGCCAGCTGGCTGCCGTTCGGCAGCGTCAACGCACTCGTCACGTCGAATTCTCGATCACTAGGAATGGACGGATCATCGGGGAGGACAGCAGACAGCCTAGACCTCCGACGGTGACGCTGGGCAACCTCGTTACGGTAGTGATCGGACCGCACAGCGTCACGTAAGCCCTGGTGAGAGGGCTCGAATATCTGCGGGACAGCAGGTAGATCGCGTTCGAACGCCGTCATCTGCCCCACACCTCCTACAACGCGTAACCGATTGGGCGGTCGCGAAATCGGCGTCGATCCGGGGCCGTCGTTCCGAATTGTCGCATTAGTCGCCGCAATTAACTGCCGCTCGGACAATTAACCGACGACAGCTGGCGACCAGGCGACTCCCGACGGTGACACGGTCGTCCCGCGCGCGGCCGGACACGCTGTCCGTCCCGTTCACCGTCCGGGTTACCCAGGAACCCACGCGGCACACGCCCCGCCCGGAAGGCCACGCTGCCCGGGCGCCCACGGGAGCCTCGAGGAACTCCGTGCCGCACCGGGTACCTGCACCGACCGTAGCTCCGGCGGGGCACCCCTGACGACCCCTGTCGGCCCCGACCGCAGACGACGGCGGCCCCCGCCGGCACCCGGGGGCACCGGCGGAGGCCGCCGTTCACGCGCTGGTCAGAAGCGGTCGCTGGGCTGGTACCTCCCCCAGACCTGGCGCAGCGTCCCGCAGACCTCGCCGACCGTGGCCCGGGCCCGCAGCGCGTCCTTCATCGGGTAGAGCACGTTCTCGGTGCCCTCGGCCGCGGCGCGCAGCTCCGCCAGGGCCCGCTCCACCGCGCCGTTGTCCCGCTCGGCGCGCAGCTTCGCCAGCCGAGACGCCTGGGCCGCCTCGATCGCCGGGTCCACCCGCAGCGGCTCGTACGGCTCCTCCTCGTCGACGGTGAACCGGTTGAGGCCGACGACCACCCGCTCGCCCGAGTCGATCTCCTGGGCGATCCGGTACGCGGACTGCTCGATCTCGCGCTTCTGGAAACCCGCCTCGATGGCGTCCACCGCCGAGCCGTGGTCGGCCACCCGGTCCATCAGCTCCACCGCCGCCGCCTCGATCTCGGCGGTCATCGCCTCCACCACGTACGACCCGGCGAACGGGTCCACGGTGGCGGTCAGGTCCGTCTCGTACGCCAGCACCTGCTGGGTCCGCAGCGCCAGCCGGGCCGCCTTCTCGGTGGGCAGCGCGATCGCCTCGTCGAAGCTGTTGGTGTGCAGCGACTGGGTGCCGCCGAGCACCGCGCCCAGCCCCTGCACCGCGACCCGGACCAGGTTGACCTCCGGCTGCTGGGCGGTGAGCTGCACGCCGGCGGTCTGGGTGTGGAAGCGCAGCATCATCGACTTCGGGTCCTTGGCGCCGAAGTCGTCGCGCATCAGCCGAGCCCAGATCCGTCGGGCGGCGCGGAACTTCGCCACCTCCTCCAGCAGCGTCGTGCGGGCGACGAAGAAGAACGACAGCCGGGGCGCGAAGTCGTCCACGGCCAGTCCGGCCTCCAGCGCGGCGCGGACGTACTCGACGCCGTTGGCCAGGGTGAACGCGATCTCCTGCGCGGGCGTCGCGCCGGCCTCGGCCATGTGGTAGCCGGAGATGGAGATGGTGTTCCACTTCGGCACCTCCTTGCGGCAGTAGCCGAACGTGTCGGCCACCAGCCGCAGCGAGGGCTTCGGCGGGAAGATGTACGTCCCCCGGGCGATGTACTCCTTGAGGATGTCGTTCTGGATGGTGCCGTTGAGCGCGGAGCCGGCGACCCCGGTTTCCTCGGCGACGAGCTGGTAGAGCAGCAGCAGCACCGAGCCCGGCGCGTTGATGGTCATCGAGGTGGAGACCTTGTCCAGCGGGATGCCGTCGAAGAGCATCCGCATGTCCTCGATCGAGTCGATGGCCACCCCGACCTTGCCCACCTCGCCGTGCGCGATCGGGTCGTCGGAGTCGTAGCCCATCTGGGTGGGCAGGTCGAAGGCGACCGACAGCCCCATCGTGCCGGCCCGCAGCAGCTGGTGGTAGCGGGCGTTGGACTCGGTGGCGGTGCCGAAGCCGGCGTACTGCCGCATGGTCCACGGGCGGGACGTGTACATGGTGGGGTAGACCCCACGGGTGTACGGATACTCCCCCGGGCCGCCCAGCCGGGTCTCCAGCTCCTCGGGGAGGTCGGCCGCCGTGTAGACGCCCTTGATCGGGAAACCGGACTCGCTGGACCGCCGTTCGCTCATCACCGGATGGTAGGACGCGCGAGCGTGTCGATGGGTGAGGGATAGCGCACACCCCGGTCGACGGCAGGTGAGCGCGCGGGCACGTACGGTCCGGTAGGCAAAGGAGCGCCGCGTCGGGTTTCGCATCGGGCGTCGGAACCAGCAAGATAGGGGGGTTGTGTCCCAGCCCCCCTCGATATCCCCCGGTGGCTTTTCTGTGACTCAGATCCCGACGTGGAGCGGCGGACCGGTCAGTCCTCCCAACGGACGCGCTGCACCCGGCACGATCATCGGTGGCCGCTACTCGCTGCGGTCCGCGGTGGGCAACGGCGGCATGGGCACGGTCTGGCGTGCCACCGACACGCTGCTGCGGCGCGACGTGGCGGTCAAGGAGGTCGTCCTGCCCCCGGGGCTGGCCCCCAGCGACCGTGACTCGATGTACGAGCGCACCCTGCGCGAGGCCCGCGCCGCCGCGGCCATCCAGCACCCGGCCGTGGTCCAGGTGTACGACGTGGTCACCGAGGGTGGCCGGCCGTGGATCGTGATGGAGCTGCTGGACGCGCGCAGCCTCGCCGACATGGTGATCGAGGACGGGCCGGTCGCGCCCCGCGCCGTCGCCAAGATCGGCATCGCGCTGCTCGGCGCGCTGGAGGTGGCGCACGCCAACGGTGTGCTGCACCGCGACGTGAAGCCGGCCAACGTGCTGATCTGCACCGACGGCCGCTGCGTGCTGACCGACTTCGGGGTGGCCCGGATGCCCACCGACGTCCAGCTCACCACCCCCGGGATGGTGCTCGGCTCGCCGCACTTCATCTCCCCCGAGCGGGCCATGGGCCAGGAGTTCGGCCCGCCGAGCGACCTGTTCTCCCTCGGCGTGACGCTCTACACCGCCGTGGAGGGCCGGCCGCCGTTCGACAAGGGCGACCCGATCGAGACCATGCACTCCGTGGTCGAGGACCCGCCGGCCACGCCGCAGCGCAGCGGGCCGCTGACCCGGGTCCTGATGGGCCTGCTGGAGAAGGACCCGGGCCGCCGCCTCGACGTGCACACCGCCCGGGCGATGCTCCGCGAGCTGCTCGCCGGGCCGCTGACCAGCACCGCCACCGCGGTCAACTCGGTCACCGACCCGTACGCGGTGGTCCCGGTGCAGCGCCCGTCGACGCCGCCCCCGGCGGCCGAGCCGGAGCCGAAGCCCAGCGGGCAGATCGGCGGCCGGGCCATGCTGGCTCCCGACGAGTCGCTGACCGACCGGCTGGCCGCGCTGCGCCGGGGCGAGCGGCCGAGCCCGGCCGCGTCCGCCGCCGGGCTCGACGACACCAGCGCCGACGCGCTGGCCGGCCCGCTGCACACCCCGACCGGCGCGATGCCGTCGGCGGGCCGCCCGCCGGGCACCACGTACGGCGGGGCGCCGGAGGCCACCCAGCGGTTCAGCACCGGGCACCCGGACGCGACCCAGCGCATCGGCGGCCACCCGGACGTGACCCAGCGCATCGGCGGTGGGCGCTCCGACGCCACCCAGCGGATCGGCGGCCACCCCGACGCGACCCAGCCGGTCTACGGCGGGGGCCAGTGGTCGGTGCCGGGCACCGGCCAGTCGTGGACCTCACCGACGACCGCGCCGGCCGGGGCCACCGGCGGTGGCGCGCTCGACAAGGTCCGGGGCACCGGCGGCAAACTGGTCGCCACCGTGCAGGGCTGGCCCCGCAAGCTCCAGCTCGCGGCGGCCGGCGGCCTGGCGGTGGTGCTGCTGATCGGCATGATCGTGATGTTCAGCGGCGGCGACGAGAAGCCCACCACCCCGCAGCAGGCCCAGCCGTCCACGCCCGCCGCGGCCGGGCCGCTGCCGCAGATGCAGGAGCACAGCGGCAAGGGCATTCGGGTGCTGGTGCCCAAGGGTTGGGAGCGCAAGAGCGCCGGCGACTGGGTGGACTACGTCGACCCGCAGGACAGCGGCCGGAAGGTCCGAATCCTCGCGGAGAAGTGGAGCGGCACGCCGGCGCGCTGGGCGGAGGTGGCCGAGACCGGCCTGCGCACCCGCTCCAAGTCCTGCGTGAAGCCGTACGAGCAGATCGCGATGACCGAGCCGGAGCTGGCCGGGCAGCCGGCCGCCGAACTGGAGTACACCTGCGGCGACGGTGAGGCCAAGCGGCACGGCGTGTGGCGGGGCGTGGTAAACGACGGCAAGGTCTACTCGTTCTACCTCTCCGCCACCGACACCAAGTTCGCCGAGAGCAAGCCGATCTTCGACGAGATGGTGAAGTCGTTCCAGCTCACGGCGGCCGGCTGAGTCGAGGCCACCGGGACGTGGTGATCCGCCGCCGTGCTATCCATAGGCAATGGCGGCGGAAACCACTGACCTTGACGACATTCGCGACCGGGCCCGGCGTTGGCTCGACGACGATCCCGACCCGGCCAGCCGGGACGAGCTCCGCGCGGTGCTCGACCGGCTGCCGGCGAGCGCGCCGGAGCTGAC
Source organism: Micromonospora sp. U56 (assembly GCF_018070095.1). Classification (NCBI taxonomy): domain Bacteria; kingdom Bacillati; phylum Actinomycetota; class Actinomycetes; order Micromonosporales; family Micromonosporaceae; genus Micromonospora; species Micromonospora sp. U56. The sequence goes on along the minus strand of NZ_JAGPYL010000022.1, from coordinate 17,472 downwards.
CGACCGGTTCGCCGGGCCGCTGACCTTCGGCACCGCCGGGCTGCGCGGCCCGCTGCGCGCCGGCCCCAACGGCATGAACCTCGCCGTGGTCACCCAGGCCGCGGCCGGGCTGGTCGGCTGGCTCGCCGCCCAGGGCGGCGAGGGTCCACTGGTGATCGGGTACGACGCCCGGCACGGTTCACGGGAGTTCGCCGAGCGCACCGCCCAGGTGGCCACCGGCGCGGGCCGGCCGGCGCTGCTGCTGCCCCGGCCGTTGCCCACCCCGGTGCTGGCGTACGCGGTCCGGCACCTCGACGCGGTCGCCGGGGTGATGGTCACCGCCAGCCACAACCCGCCGCAGGACAACGGCTACAAGGTCTACCTCGGCGCCCAGCTCGGTGGGGCGCTCGGCGCGGGGGCGCAGATCGTGCCGCCGGCCGACGCGGGGATCGAGTCGGCCATCCGGGCGGTCGGCCCGCTGGCGGAGGTGCCGCTCGGCCCGGCCGGTCAGGTGCTCGGCGACGACCTGGTGGCGTCCTACGTCCAGCGGGCCGCCGAGGTCGTCTCGCCGGACGGCCCGCGCGACCTGGCCGTGGCGTACACGCCGCTGCACGGGGTCGGCGCGTCGGTGCTGACCGCCGCTTTCGCCCGCGCCGGCTTCCCGGTGCCCGGAGTGGTGCCGGAGCAGGCCGAGCCGGATCCGGCCTTCCCGACCGTGCACTTCCCCAACCCTGAGGAGCCGGGCGCGGTGGACCGGCTGGTCGCGCTCGCCGGCTCGACCGGCGCCGACATCGCGATCGCCAACGACCCGGACGCGGACCGGTGCGCGGTGGTCGTCCGCGACGGTGGGACGGGCTGGCGGATGCTGCGCGGCGACGAGGTGGGCGCCCTGCTCGCCGACCACCTGATGCGACGCGGCGTCACCGGCCTGTACGCCACCACGATCGTCTCGTCGTCGCTGCTGCGGGCGATGTGCGCGGCGCGGGGCCTGCCGTACGACGAGACGCTGACCGGGTTCAAGTGGATCGTCCGGGCGGGCGGCGGGGCGCACCCGCTGGTGTTCGGGTACGAGGAGGCGCTGGGCTACTGCGTCGCCCCGGAGCACGTCCGGGACAAGGACGGCATCACCGCCGCGCTGACCGTCGCCAAGCTGGCCGCCGGCCTCAAGGCGCAGGGCCGGACGCTGACCGACCGGCTGGACGAGCTGGCCGCCGAGTTCGGCGTGCACCACACCGACCAGCTCTCGGTACGGGTCGACGACCTGCGGGAGATCGCCACCGCGATGGCCCGGATCCGGGCGGCCACCCCGACCACCCTGCTCGGGCAGCCGGTCAGCGAGGCGGAGGACCTGCTCCCCACCTCCGACGTGGTGATCCTGCGGACCGACGCCGCCCGGGTCGTGATCCGCCCCTCGGGCACCGAGCCGAAGCTCAAGGCGTACCTGGAGGTGGTCGAGGCCGTCGTCGACGGCGACGTCGCAGCGGCCCGCACCCGCGCCCAGTCCGCCGTGACCACCCTCCGCACCGAGATCGCAGCGGCCCTCAACCTCTGACCGCCTGCTGACCGAGTTGATCAAGAGGTTTGCGTCCGGAAAGCGCTTGCGGGTGACGCGAACCTCTTGATCAACGAGGCGGGCGGGGCAGGGGTCAGGGGCGTTTGCCGAGGGCCTGGTCTACGGCCTGGGCGAGGGCGGCGACGACCAGGCCGACGGAGGGGCGGACGACCGAGTCGTCGAGGCTGACGTTGCCGGAGAAGCCCGCGCCGCCGGCGATCTCCTCCAGGCGGCGGCGGGCGTCGGTGGCGGCGTCGCCGGCCAGGCCGAGCGTCGGCTCCATCCGCAGCACCGCGACCAGGGTGGCCAGCGCGGCGGTCCGCTCGTCGCACACCTGATCGCCGGCCAGCGCCTCGGCCAGCCGCCGCCGGGCGTCGTCCTCCGCCGAGGCGTCCGCCACCGGGTAGCGGTGCACCACGATGAAGCCCAGCTCGGTCTCCTCGACGTCCCGGACCACGCCCCGGGCGACCATGTCACCGAGGATCCGGTCGCGCAGGCCGTGCCGCAGCCGCTGCACCCAGGAGGACGGGCTGTGCGGGGTGTCGGCCGCCATCCGGCCGAGCACCCCGTCGATGATCGGCTCGCCGACCGGCGTCGGGTCGGTCACCGTCAGGGACCCGTCGGCGTACGCGATCCGCCCGGCCAGGGCCAGCTCGACCAGGACGGCGGCGGCCATTCCCAGGTCGAGGCTGATCCGGGGCATGGTCGCCCGGCCGGTCTCGTCGTCGTACGCCAGCAGCAGCAGCTCTTCGGCGAGCGCAACACCAGTCATGGCCCGAGACGGTAGCGGTTGCGCGCTCACCCGCGCGCCGACCCGCCGAGATCCGTCCCGGGACCGTGACCGGCTCAGAACCGGGGCATGCCGCCGAACTGCCGGTCGCCGGCGTCGCCGAGCCCCGGCACGATGAACATTCTGTCGTTGAGCCCCTCGTCGATCGACGCGGTGACCAGGCGCAACGGCAGGCCGGACTGCTCCAGCCGGGCGATGCCGACCGGCGCGGCGAGCACGCAGAGCACGGTGATGTCGGTGCAGCCCCGGTCGGCCAGCAGCCGGCAGGAGTGCTCCAGCGAACCACCGGTGGCCAGCATCGGGTCGAGCACCAGCACCGGCTGGCCGGCCAGATCCCGGGGCAGCGACTCCATGTACGCGCGCGGCTCGTACGTCTCCTCGTCCCGGGCCAGGCCGACGAAGCCCATCGAGGACTCGGGCAGCAGGCCGAGCGCGGCGTCCGCCATGCCCAGGCCGGCCCGCAGCACCGGCACCAGCAGCGGCGGGTTGGCCAGCCGGGTGCCGACGGTGCCGGTGACCGGAGTCTGCACCGGGTACTTCTCGACCGGGAAGGTACGCGCGGCCTCGTACACCAGCATGGTGGTGAGTTCGTGCAGCGCGGCCCGGAACGACGACGAGTCGGTGCGGGCGTCCCGCATGGCGGTCAGCCGGGACTGGGCGAGCGGGTGGTCAATGACGTGTACGTCCACGATCGCTCAACCTACCGGTCCGCCCGCGCCCGCACTGCGGGTGCGGGGTGACCAGCGACCCCGCTCACGTGCGGCGGCCCCGGCAGAGCCGGCGTGACCATGATCACTGCCAGCCAGGATGGGTAGTATTCGGGGCATGACGGCGACAGCGACGTCGGCCCGGTCGGAGCTCTCCGAGCTGGGACGATCCGAGACCGCTCTGCGGACCTTCCTGCACGGCCTGCCCGGCGTGGACCAGGTCGGCGCGGAGCAGCGGGCGGCACAGCTCGGCACCCGCTCCATCAAGACCACCGCCAAGGCCCAGGCGATCGACCTGGCCATCCGGATGGTCGACCTGACCACCCTGGAAGGCGCGGACACCCCCGGCAAGGTGCGGGCGCTCGCGGCCAAGGCGCTGCGCCCCGACCCGGCCGACCCGACCTGCCCGCACGTCGGCGCGGTCTGCGTCTACCCGGCGATGGTCCCGTACGTGGCCGAGGTGCTCCGCGGCAGCGGCGTGCACCTGGCCAGCGTGGCGACGGCCTTCCCCTCCGGTCAGGCGCCGCTGGAGATCAAGCTGGCCGACACCCGGGCGGCCGTCGCGGCCGGCGCCGACGAGATCGACATGGTGATCAACCGGGGCGCGTTCCTGGCCGGGCGCTACAAGGAGGTCTACGACGAGATCGTGGCCACCAAGGAAGCCTGCGGGGACGCCCACCTCAAGGTCATCCTGGAGACCAGCGAGCTGGCCACCTACGACAACGTGCGGCGGGCCTCCTGGCTGGCCATGCTGGGCGGCGGCGAATTCATCAAGACCTCCACCGGCAAGGTCCCGATCGCGGCCACCCTCCCGGTGACGCTGGTGATGCTGGAGGCGGTCCGCGACTTCCGCGCCGCCACCGGGCGGCAGGTCGGCGTGAAGCCGGCGGGCGGTATCAAGACCACCAAGGACGCCATCAAGTACCTGGTCATGGTCAACGAGACCGTCGGCGCGGACTGGCTGGACCCGGCCTGGTTCCGCTTCGGCGCCTCCAGCCTGCTGAACGACCTGCTCATGCAGCGCACCAAGCTGACGACCGGCGTCTACTCCGGTCCCGACTACTTCACCCTGGACTGAGAGTGATGTTCGAATACGCTCCCGCCCCCGAGTCCCGCTCGGTGGTGGACCTGAAAGCCTCCTACGGGCTCTTCGTCGACGGCGAGTTCGTCGACCCGACCGACGGCGGCACCTTCAAGTCGATCAACCCGGCCTCCGAGGAGGTCCTCGCCGAGGTCGCCGAGGCCGGTGCGCAGGACGTGGACCGTGCGGTCCGCGCCGCCCGCGCCGCGTACGAGAAGGTCTGGGGCCCGATGCCGGGTCGGGACCGGGCCAAGTACCTGTACCGGATCGCCCGGATCATCCAGGAGCGCTCCCGCGAGCTGGCCGTGCTGGAGTCGCTGGACAACGGCAAGCCGATCAAGGAGTCCCGCGACGTCGACCTGCCCCTGGTCGCCGCGCACTTCTTCTACTACGCCGGCTGGGCCGACAAGCTGGAGTACGCCGGGTTCGGCCGGAGGCCGACGAGCCAGCACGGCGGGCCGGAGCCGCAGCCTCTTGGTGTCGCGGCGCAGGTCATCCCGTGGAACTTCCCGCTGCTGATGCTGGCCTGGAAGATCGCCCCGGCGCTGGCCGCCGGCAACACGGTGGTGCTCAAGCCGGCCGAGACCACCCCGCTGACCGCGCTGCTCTTCGCCGAGATCTGCCAGCAGGCCGAGCTGCCGGCCGGCGTGGTCAACATCGTCACCGGCGCCGGCGAGACCGGCCGGGCGCTGGTCGAGCACGCCGGTGTGGACAAGGTGGCCTTCACCGGCTCGACCGAGGTCGGCCGGGCGATCGCCCGCTCGGTCGCCGGTACCCGCAAGAAGCTCACCCTGGAGCTGGGTGGCAAGGCCGCCAACATCGTCTTCGACGACGCCCCGGTCGACCAGGCGGTCGAGGGGATCGTCAACGGCATCTTCTTCAACCAGGGGCACGTCTGCTGCGCCGGTTCCCGGCTGCTCGTACAGGAGAACGTCGCCGACCGGGTGCTGGAGTCGCTGAAGCGCCGGATGGCCCAGCTGCGCGTCGGCGACCCGCTGGACAAGAACACCGACATCGGCGCGATCAACTCCGCCGCCCAGCTGGAGCGGATCCGCGAGCTCTCCGACGCCGGGTCGGCCGAGGGCGCCGAGCGCTGGTCGCCGCCGTGCGAGCTGCCCGAGCGGGGCTTCTGGTTCGCGCCGACCATCTTCACCGGGGTCACCCAGGCGCACCGGATCGCCCGCGAGGAGATCTTCGGGCCGGTGCTGTCCGTGCTGACCTTCCGCACCCCGGCCGAGGCCGTCGAGAAGGCCAACAACACGCCGTACGGGCTGTCGGCCGGGATCTGGACCGACAAGGGCTCCCGGATCCTCTGGACGGCCGACCGGCTCCGCGCCGGCGTGGTCTGGGCCAACACGTTCAACAAGTTCGACCCCACCTCGCCGTTCGGCGGCTACAAGGAGTCGGGCTACGGTCGCGAGGGCGGCCGGCACGGGCTGGAGGGCTACCTCAATGTCTGAGCGGGTCGCGGTACGCAAGACGTACAAGCTCTTCATCGGCGGGAAGTTCCCACGCAGCGAGTCGGGGCGGTCGTATCTCGTGCAGGACGCGAACGTGTCATTGGCGTCTCGGAAGGACGCCCGGGACGCGGTGCTCGCCGCCCGCGCCGCCGTGAAGGGCTGGGCCGGGGCGACCGCGTACAACCGGGGTCAGATCCTCTACCGGGTCGCCGAGATGCTGGAGGGCCGGCGCGAGCAGTTCGTCGCGCTGGGCGTGCCGGGCGACGAGGTGGACGCCGCGGTCGACCGCTGGGTCTGGTACGCCGGCTGGTCCGACAAGCTCCCCCAGGTGTACGGCGGGGCCAACCCGGTCGCCGGCCCGTACTTCAACCTGTCCGCGCCGGAGCCGACCGGCGTGGTGGCCGTGGTGGCCCCCGAGTCGCCGGCGCTGCTCGGCCTGGTCAGCGTGATCGCCCCGGCGATCGTCACCGGCAACACGGTGGTGGTGGCGACCTCGCCGACGCAGCCCCTCGCGGCGGTGACCCTGGCCGAGGTGCTGGCCACCTCCGACCTGCCCGGCGGGGTGGTCAACCTGCTCACCGGCAAGATCACCGAGACGGTGCCGACGCTGGCCGCGCACATGGACGTCAACGCCCTCGACCTGAGCGGCGTGACCGACGCCGAGCTGGCGGCGGAGCTGGAGGTCAAGGCGGCGCAGAACCTCAAGCGGGTGCTGCGTCCCGCTCCGGCGGGCCACGACTGGACCGCCGACCCGGGCATCACCCGGATGACCACGCTGCTGGAGACGAAGACGGTCTGGCACCCCAAGGGGGTGTGATCGCGGGTCGCTGTCCGGGGTTTCCGGGGAAGCCCGCCCACTCCGGGCGGTCAGGCTTGATCCCTCCGTGGGCGGGCTCCCCCGAAAAGCGTCGGGTCAGCGTCCGCGTGGGGGTTCAGCTCACGAGTACCGCCCTGGGGAGGGTCTACTACGGGGGGTAGGATTGCGGGGTGACTCGGCTGGGTGAACTCGAACGTGCGGTGATGGACGTGCTGTGGGACTCGGTCCCCGCCACGTCGGACGGAGTGACCGTGCGCGAGGTCGCCGACGCTCTCGACGGCCGTGAGCTGGCGTACACCACGGTGATGACCGTGCTGGACCGGCTGGCCGGCAAGGGCATGGTGCAGCGCGAGCGGGAGGGGCGGGCCTGGCGGTACCGGGCCGCGGCCAGCCGCGAGGCGCACATCGCCCAGCTCATGCTCGACGCGCTGGACCTCGGCGGCAGCCGGGACGCGGCGCTGGTCCGCTTCGCGCGCTCGGTCACCGGGACGGAGGCGGACGTGCTCCGCGCGGCCCTGGGCACCGAGGCCGGGCTGACCGACCGGGTCGAGGACCCGCGGGCCGGCCGGGCCAGGCTGGCCGACGAGGCCACGGACAGGTAGGGGCGACAGCCGTGGCCTTCGCCGTGCACTTCGCCGCATCGATGCTGGCCTGCTACCTGACCGCGCAGGTCCTCGCCGGGTCCACCTGGACGTGGCGCGCCCCCCGGGTCGCGATCGTCTGCTGGCAGGCGGTCGGGCTGGCGCTCGGCCTCTCCGCGATGGGCCTGCCGATGGCGCTCGGCCTGGCCCCGTACGACCGGCCGACCGGCAGTGCCCTGCTCGCCCTGGCTACCGACCTGAGCCGCGGCACGCTCCCGGCCGGGTTGGGCGCCGTGCACCTCGGGCTGGTCGGCATCGGCATCGGCATCGGCGCCGTCCTGCTCACCACGACCGTCCGCAGCATCCACGCCAGCGTCCGCGCGCAGCGCCGCCACCGGGACCTGCTCACCCTGGTCGCCCGCCGGGATCCCACCGTGCCCGGCGCGCTGGTGCTGGACCACCCGAGCGCGGCGGCGTACTGCCTGCCCGGGGTGAAGCCCCGCGTGGTGGTCAGCGCCGGCACGTTGAGCCTGCTCGACCGGGCCGAGCTGGCGGCGGTGCTCACCCACGAGCGGGCGCACGCGCAGGAGCGGCACGACCTGGTGCTGCTGCCGTTCACCGCGCTCTGCCGCGCGCTGCCCTGGTTCCGCTGGGTTCGCGACGCGCACGAGCGGGTCGCCCTGCTGGTCGAGATGCGCGCCGACGACAAGGCCCGCGAACTGCATGCCGAGGCCCCGCTGGCGGGCGCGCTACGCCGCTTCGCGGCCTGTGGCGACCGGATCACGCCGGCCGGAGCGCTGGGCATGGGTGACCGCGACCTGGACGCCCGGGTGCAGCGGCTGATGGTGGCCGACCGCCCGCCCCGCCTGATCGGGGCCGCCGCGCTGGCGGTGGCAACCACCCTGGTCGCGCTGCCGGTCTCCCTCTTCCTCAGCTGACCCGGGCTTCCCTCCCCGGCCGAGCCGGACGTTCACCCGCCGGCTGAGCTGGACGTCCGCTCCCGCCGGCAGAGCCGGATCTCCGCGCGCCCGGTCAGCCGGTCGCGCCGTCCCCGCAGCAGAGCAAGGCGGGTGAAGGGTCCCCCTGGCCCTCCGGCACCGGCCCACCGACCGTGATTCGAGGCCCGCTCGGCAGCATATCTACTACAAGCTGTCGTAGCATCTGCTACGACAGCTTGTAGTAGATATGTGTAGAGAACCTACGTGTAGGATCGCTACGACAAGCGAGCCAACCCCTGGAGAGCGGTCATGGACACCCTGCTCCTCGCGCGCCTGCAGTTCGCCACCACCACCTCGATCCACTTCCTCTTCGTGGTGGTCACCCTCGGCCTGGTCACGCTGCTGGTGGGCCTGCAGACGGCCTGGTTCCTCACCGGCAACCCGGCCTGGGAGCGCCTGACCCGCTTCTGGGGCCAGCTCTACGTGATCAACTATGTGCTCGGCATCGCCACCGGCATCGTGATGGAGTTCCAGTTCGGGCTGAACTGGAGCGGCCTGTCGCGCTACGTCGGCAACGTCTTCGGGGCGCCGCTGGCGATCGAGACGCTGGTGGCGTTCTTCCTGGAGTCCACGTTCCTCGGCATGTGGATCTTCGGTTGGCACCGGCTGCGCCGCGGGGTGCACCTCGCGTTGCTCTGGGGCGTCGCGCTGACCGCGTACGCCTCCGCCTTCTGGATCATGGTGGCCAACTCCTGGTTGCAGAACCCGGTCGGCTACGAACTGCGCGACGGCGTCGCCCACCTCACCGACTTCACCGCACTGCTGACCAACCCGTCCCTCGGCATGGCGTTCGGGCACGTGGTCGCCGCCGCGCTGCTCACCGGCGGGGTGCTGATGGCCGCGGTCAGCGCCTGGCACCTGATCCGCCGGACGCCGGACTTCGCGCTGTTCCGCACCTCGCTGCGGATCGGGCTGGTCACCGCCGCCGTCGCGGTGACCCTGGTGCAGGGCTTCGGCTTCGCCCAGTTCGGCCCGGTCGCGCAGGTGCAGCCCACCAAGTTCGGCGGCGGACCGGAGGCGGACGCCCTGGTCGCCGAGTGGACCGCCCGGTTCGGCCCCGGCGACTACAGCCCGCCGGTGCTCTCCAACGTGGGCCTCGGCTTCATGATCCTGATCGGCTTCACGCTCGGCTGCGTCTGGTTGCTGCTCCCGCTGCTCTGGCGGGACTGGGTCATCCGGCTGCGCTTCCCGCTCTGGCTGATCCTGTTCGCCCTGCCACTGCCCTTCGTCGCGGTGATCCTGGGCTGGATCGCCCGCGAGGTCGGTCGCCAACCCTGGGTGGCGTACGGGCTGCTGCCCACCGGGCAGGCCGTCTCCGGGGTGGACGCCGGGATGATGCTCGCCTCCCTGGTCGGCTTCAGCCTGCTGCTCGGCGCCCTCGCCGTCACCAACTGGACGCTGCTCGCCCGGCACGCCGCCCGGGGCGCCGCCGACCCCGCGCTCGGCCGCCCGCCCGGCGGCCGGGACGACGACGCCCGCCCCGAACCCGCCTTCGCCTAGGAGACGACCGTGGAACTCGCCTGGTACGCCCTGCTCGGGCTCTTCTTCGCCACGTACCTGGTCCTCGGCGGCTACGACTACGGCGTCGGGCTGCTGCTGGCCCGGGGCACCGACCCCGCCCGCCGGCGCGCGGCACTCACCGCGCTCGGCCCGTTCTTCCTCGGCAACGAGGTGTGGCTGGTCGCCGCCGTCGGCATCCTCTTCGGCGCCTTCCCCACGCTGGAGGGCGAGCTGCTCTCCGGCTTCTACCCGGCCGTGGTCGGAGCGCTGGTCGGGGTGATCCTGGTGACCGCCGGGGTGCAGTTGCGCAGCCGACCCACGGCCGCGGCGACCCGCGCCCGTTGGGACCGGGTGGTGGTCACCGGGAGCGCGCTTGCCGCGCTGGGCTGGGGCGCGCTGCTCGGCGGGCTGCTCCAGGGCGTACCCCGGCACGCCGACGGCCACGTCGCCGGGGTGACCCACCTGGCCACCCCGTTCGCCGCCGCCGTCGCGCTCGCGATGCTCGCCCTGGTCGCCGTGCACGGTGCGACCTTCCTCACCCTCCGGCTGCCGGCCGCCGACGTCGCGGCGGTCGGCCGGCTGGCCCGCCGGCTGGTCCCGGTGGCGCTCGCCGCGCTCGCCACGGCCACCGTCCTGGGCCTGCTCTCCGACCGGGTACGCGTCGCCGCGGCGCGCCCGGTGTTCGCCGTACTCCTGCCGTTGTCGCTGGTCGCGGCGCTGCTGGTGGCGCGGACGGCGCTGGGCCGGGGGCGGCCCGGCGTGGCCTTCGCCGCCACCGGCGTGGCGCTGGCGCTGCCGGTGGCGCTGGTCGGGGCGGCCCTGTGGCCCTCGGTGCTGGTCTCCACCGTCGACCCGGCCGCCTCGCTCGGCGTCGCCGACGCGGCGGCCAGCGGCCCGACGTTGCGGCTGCTGGGCTGGCTGGCGCTGCCGCTCCTGCCGGCCCTACTAGGCTTTCAGGCAATGTGCTGGTGGGTTTTCCGGGGACGGACCGACGGCAGGGCACCGGTGTACTGGTGAACCGCCGTCCCTTCGACCCGCGTCTGCTGCGTCGGGTCCCCGCGGCCCGGCGCGACCTCGCCGTGCTCGCGGTTCTCGGCGGGCTGACGGCGCTGCTGGTCGTGGCCCAGGCCACCGCGCTCGCCGCGTTGCTGGCCACCGCGATCGACGGCCGGCTCGACACGGTGGCGCTGGCCGGTTTCGTCGCCGCCGTCGGCGCACGCGCGCTGGTCGCCTGGGGGCAGGGCACCGTCGCGGCGCGGGCGGCGGCCACCGTGAAGGCGACGCTCCGCGCCGACCTGCTCGCCGCCGTCGGCCGGCACGGGCCGGGCTGGGTCGCCGGGCAGCGCGCCGGTCAGCTCGCCACCCTCACCGGCCGGGGCCTGGACGCGCTGGACGCCTACTTCACCGGCTACCTCCCGCAACTCGTGCTCAGCGTGACCGTGCCGCTGGCCGTGCTGGCCCGGCTGGTCCTGGCCGACTGGGGCTCGGCGCTGATCATCGCGCTGACCATCCCGCTGATCCCGGTCTTCGGCGCGCTGCTCGGCTGGCAGGCACAGGCCGCCACCGAACGCCAGTGGCGACGGCTGTCGCTGCTCGGCGGGCACTTCCTCGACATGGTCGCCGGGCTCCCCACGCTGCGCGCCTTCGGCCGGGCCCGGGCCCAGACCGACGTGGTGCGCCGGATGGCCGACGGGCACCGGGTCGCCACCATGAAGACCCTGCGGATCGCCTTCCTCTCCGCGCTGGTGCTGGAGCTGGTCGCCACCCTGTCGGTGGCGCTGGTCGCGGTGCCGGTCGGCATCCGGCTGCTCAGCGGCGGGATCACCCTCTCCACCGCGCTGCTGGTACTGCTGCTCACCCCGGAGGCGTACCTGCCGCTGCGGGCGGCCGGCAGCAAGTTCCACGCCAGCATGGAGGGGCTCACCGCGCTGGACGAGGCGCTGACCGTCTCCGCCGCCCCGGCCGCCGCCGCGCCGGGCGGCGAGCCGGCGCCGGACGGCCGCGGCGAGATCCGCTTCACCGACGTGACCGTGGCGTACGAGCGGACCACCGCGCTGCGCGAGGTCAACCTGACCATCCGGCCCGGCGAGCGGATCGCGGTCATCGGGCCGAGCGGCGCCGGCAAGAGCACCCTGCTCGGCCTGCTGCTCGGCTTCGTCACCCCCACCTCCGGCCGGGTCACCGTCAACGGCGTCGACCTGGCCGAGGTCGACCGGGACGCCTGGCGCCGGCAGGTCGCCTGGGTGCCGCAGCGGGCGCACCTCTTCGCCGCCTCGCTCGCCGACAACATCCGCCTCGGGGCCCCCGACACCCCGGACGCGGCGCTCGCCACGGCGGTCGCCGACGCCGCGCTCCAGGACGTGGTCGCGGACCTGCCCGACGGGCTCGCCACCACGCTGGGCGAGCGCGGGCACGGCCTGTCCAGCGGGCAGCGGCAGCGGGTCGCGCTGGCCCGGGCCTTCCTCCGGGACGCCCCGCTGGTGCTCCTCGACGAGCCGACCGCCCGGCTCGACAGCGCCAGCGAGGCGGTGGTGCTGGCCGCCACCCGGCGGCTCGTCGCGGGGCGTACCGCGCTGCTGGTCGCGCACCGGCCCGCGCTGCTGGCGGACGCCGACCGGATCCTCCGGATCGAGGACGGCCGGGTCACCGAGCTGACCCCGGTCCCCGCCGGGGAGGCGAGGAGATGACCACCGGAGGAATCCACCCGGAGGGCCGCGACAGCGGCGGCCCGACCCCGGCGGAGGTGCCGCCACCACCGGCCGGCGCCGGCACCGTGCGTACCGGCGCGGAGCGGATCGTGCTGCGGCTGGCCCGGCCGTACCTCGGCCGGCTGGTCGGCGCGGGGCTGCTCGCCGCGGCGACGGAGTTCGCCGGACTGGCGCTGATGGCCACCGCCACCTGGCTGCTGATGAGCGCCGCCGGCCGGCCGCCGCTGGACCGGCTCACCGTCGCCATCGTCGCCGTCCGGGCGCTCGCCATCGGCCGGGGCGTGTTCCGCTACACCGAACGACTCGCCGGCCACGACGCCGTGCTGCGCATGATCACCGACGTGCGGGCCCGGGTCTTCGCCACCCTCGCTGCCCGTCGGGGGCCCGCCGAACAGCGGTCCGGGGACGCACTGAGCCGGCTCGTCTCCGACGTGGAGGCCGTCCAGGACCTGCTGCTGCGGGTGCTCGTCCCCGGGGCCGCCGCCGCGCTGGTGAGCCTACTGGCCGTCGGCGGGGCCGCGCTGGTCTCGCTGCCCTCGGCCGGGGTGCTCGCGGTGGGCCTGCTGGTCGCCGGGGTCGCGCTGCCCGTACTGGCGACCGCGCTGACCCGGCGGGCCGCCGACGAGGTCGCGCCGCTGCGCGGGGCACTCGCCACCGACGCCGTCGACCTGACCCACGGCGCCGCCGACCTGGCCGCCTTCGGCGCCACCGGGTACGCGCTGCGGGCCGCCACCGACCGTGCCGACCGGCTGGCCCGGCTGGAACGCCGGCTCGCCCGGACCGGGTTCGCCGTCGACGCGGCCGGGGTGCTGGTCGCCGGGCTGACCGCCGCCGGCGTGGTGCTCGCCGCGCTGCGCGCCGGGGTCGACGGGGTGCTGGTCGGCGTGCTGGCCGTCGGCACCCTGGCCGCGGTGGAGATCGCGCTGGCCCTGGTCGGCGCGACCCGGCAACGCACCCAGCTGCGCGCCGGCCTCGCCCGGGTCGCCACGCTGCTCGACACCGCGCCGGCCCCGACCGCTCCCGACGGCGGGGCGACGGTGGCCTCCCGGGCCGGGCACGACGTGCGGTTCGACGGGGTGACCGTGCGCTACCGGGAGGGCGCCGCCCCGGCCCTGGACGGCGTCGACCTGGATCTTCCGGCCGGCCGCCGGGTCGCCGTGGTCGGCCCGAGCGGCGCCGGCAAGAGCACCCTGGCCGCCGTGCTCACCGGCGCGGTGCACCCCGAGGCCGGCCGGGTCACCCTGGACGGGGTAAACCTGTCGGCGTACCCGGCCGAGGAACTGCCCCGCGCCATCGGCGGGCTGCTCGCCGAGGCGTACGTCTTCCACGCCTCCGTCCGGGACAACCTGCTGCTCGGCCGGCCCGCCGCCGACGAGGAGGAGCTGGCCGCCGCCACCCGGGCCGCCGGCCTGCTCGACTGGGTACGCGAGCAACCGGACGGCTGGGACACGGTGGTCGGCGAGGAGGGCGGCCAGCTCTCCCGCGGGCAGCGGCAGCGGCTCGCCCTGGCCCGGGCGCTGCTCGCCGCCCCGGGCGTGCTGGTGCTCGACGAGCCCACCGAAGGGCTCGACCCGGCCGCCGCCGACGCGGTGCTCGCCTCCGCGCTGGCCGCCACCCCGGCCGGGCACACGGTGCTGCTGATCAGCCACCGGCTCAGCGGCCTCGACGGGCTGGACGAGATCGTGGTGCTCGACGCCGGGCGGGTGGTCCAGCGCGGCCGGCACGCCGAGCTGATGGCCACCCCCGGCTGGTACCGCGACCAGTGGCTGCTCCAGGCGGCGGCCGAGCGGGGGTACCTCGCCCTGGCCCCCTGAGCCCGGTTCCGGGAATCTCCCCGACGCGGCCGCCCCGTCCACGTGACAGGGTGGCTCCATGCGGGGCTGCGAAGACGTACGGGTGGCGGACCGGCTGCGCGAGCTGGACGACCGGCTGCGCGGGCCGGCCCGGCTCAAGGCGGAGCTGATGGTCGAGCTGCGGGACGCGCTGGACGACGCCGCCGAGGCGTACCGGGAGGGTGGGCTGTCGGCGGCGGAGGCGGAGCGACGGGCGGTGGCCGAGTTCGGCGCGCCGGCCCAGCTGGCACCGGCCTACCAGGCGGAACTGGCAGCGGCAGCGCTGCGGGGGCTGTCGGTACGGGCGTTCGCGGTGGCCCTGGTCCTGCTGGTCGCCGGCGACCTCACCTGGCGGGGTTCCAGCTGGAGCGGCGGCCCGCCACCGCCCGCCGGCTACCAGCTGCTCTCCGCCTCGGTGAACTGGGTGTGGCTGGGCGTGGCCGGCTTCGCCCTGGCCGCGCTGGTGGTCGGGGCGGGCGCGGCGCGGCGCGGTCGGGCGGGTGTGCCGGTGGCCGGCCGGCTGGTGGGGCTGGGCCTGACCGGCGCGCTGGCGCTCGGCGCGGTCGTCGGGGTCGCCCTGTTCGCCTGGTCGGTGCAGCTCTGGGACGCCGCCCTGAGCTGGCCCCCGATGATCATCGGCGCGGTGCTGGTCGGCGCCGGCTACTTCTCCCTCGCCCGGGCCGCCCGCTGCTGGCTGCGCGCCGCCCACTGACCCGCCGCCTCGACGCGCCCTGCCCAGCCTGGCGCGACGCTGCGGCCGCCTGGCCCGGCACGGCGTGAGTCTTTCCATGATCGTCTGCAGTTTTCCGACGGGCCGGCCGGCGTGTCGAGCCGGAGAAGTGCAGACGATCATGACGGACGAAGGCTGCGGGAGCAGCGCGGTGGGTGGCGGGTCGGAGAGCCGGGGCGGTGCGGTCAGGCGGGGGCGGTGGGAGGCGTGTCGGGGCCGAGGAAGCGGCCGACCGTCGCGCTGAACTCGCGCCAGCCGGCCCGCTCGCCGGCCAGCGCCCGGCGGCCGGAGTCGGTCAGCTCGTACGTGCGCCGCTCCCGGCCGCTGACCGTGCTCCACGAGCTGGCCACGTGCCCGGCCCGCTCCAGCCGGCGCAGGGCCGGGTAGATGGTGCCGGTGGGCAGATCGAGGTTGCCGTCGCTGCGGGCCCGCAGCGCCTCGATGATGGCGTAGCCGTGCAGTGCGCCCTGCTCCAGCACCGCGAGCAGCAGCGCGTCGAGGTGTCCGTGCAGCGCCTGAGCCCTCATACGTAGTAACGCTACTTGTCAGCCGTGCGGATCGCCAGCGGGGTGCGGGGTCCGGTCCCGCCGGGCTGACCACTAGGGTATGTGCCCAGAGTCACTAGCCGACCGGACGTGTCGGCAAGTGGGCAACCCGACGCACCCGGAGGTCAGTGTGGCCCGCCAGTCGCCCCAACGGCCCGACGCCGACGAGCCCGAGCTCGACGCCACCGACGGGCCGGTCGAGCCCGAGGTGGAGCGCGACTCGGCCGACCGTTCCCTCTGGGACGAGCTGCGGATCGACCCGGTGGAGATCGCCCTCCCCGCCGGCACCGGTTTCACGCTGCGCGCGTACCGGCCGGCCCGGGAGCTGACCCCGACCGACGTCGCCGAGCGCGACGAGGACGACCCGTTCCTCGCCCGCCGCCAGGTCGTGGAGGCCGAGGACGCCGAGGACGAGGAGGTGGTGATCCTCGACGAGGAGTTCGCCGCGCTCTCCGCCGAGGAGGACGAGGAGGCCGGCCGGCCCGCGGGTCGCAAGCGCAAGGCCGACGCCGGGGACGAGGAGTCCGAGGCGGAGGAGGAGGACGAGCAGGACGCGGCGGCCGACGAGGAGGTGCCGGTCTTCCTCACCCACAAGGGGCGGCTGCTGCTCTTCAAGACCCCCGAGGCGCTGGTCAGTTTCATCCGTTCCGGCGCGCCCAACGACATGTCCCAACTGGACAGCTGGAATGAACTGTCCGAACGGGTGGAACCGGCCGACATCGCGCCGCTCGACGAGGACACGTACGAGCTGGACCTGGTAGTGGAGAACCTGCGCGGCGGGCACGACGCGTGGGACCCGACGCTGCTGATCGAGGCCGGCGAGGTGGCCCGTGACCTGTCGTACGCGCTGCGGCTACCCGCGGTGCTCGACATGCTCTCCGCCGGCTCCAGCCTGGACGACCTGGACGAGGCGCTGAGGGCATCTGTCAACGGCGGAATCGGTGGTTTCCTCGGCCGGCGGCGGCTCAAGAAAATCGGGGCACAAACCGCAAGCTTGGGTTGGCGCACCATTGTCGGCAAGATCTCTGCTGTCGTGGACTGGCGCGACTGACCCCGAGCGGGGAGCATCAGTCTCTGGCAGAGAAAAGACCTGTGTCCCGGGAGGAGGACGACGCCGTGGCGCTCGTGCGCGTGTACTGCGGTCTGGCCTCGGCGGATCCGGCCGACCGACCGGCATCGGCCGGATCGTCGCTGACGTCTGCTGTGGTCGACGACGCAGGCCGGCTGCTGCATGTCTGCGAGATCGGTGACGACCCGACGGGCTACGCCCAGCTGGTCGCGCTGCTCGTGGAGCGGTCGGGCGGACCGAGTGGCGTGGCGATCGCGGCCGACAGCGACGACCACACGGTCACCTCGCTGCTGAGCGCCGCCGGGCGTCCACTCGCGATCGCCGACGACGACTCGGTCGACGACTTCGCCGAGCGCTTCGCCGACGACGACTCGCTGGAGGAGATGCAGTCGCCGCCGGCCGAGCGGCGGGCGGTGGGCCTGGCCCGCGCCCTGCAGGCCGGGGCACTCTCCGCGGTCACCCTGCCGGCGCCCCGGGACCTGGCCGGCTTCAAGCAGGTCCTGGCGGCGCACGCCGCCCTGTCCACCGGTCGCCACTCGGCCGCCGTGGCGCTGCGCGAGGTGCTGCGCGAGCTCTACCCGGCCGCCCTCCGGGCGTACCCGGACCCGGCCGAGTCGGTGTCGCTCGCCGTGCTCGACGCCCTCCCCGAGCCCGGCATGCTCGGCGGCACGACCGCCCAGGGCCGCGACGTCTCGGTCACCGCCGAGGCGGTGGCCGCGCACCTGGCCGCCGACGGCGTGGCCGACCCCGACGAGATCGACGCCGCGGTCACCGCCCTGCGGGTGGCCATCTCCGAGACCCCCCGCCGGGCCACCGTCAACCGGGCGCTCACCTCCGCCGTCGCGGAGACCGTCCGTCAGGCGGTCGCCGCGGTACGGGCCTGCGACGCCGGTTGCGAGGCCCTGGTGGGCGCGCTCAGCGCCCGGGTCACCACGCCTGTTCCGGCACCCGGCCGGCGGGCCGCCGCCCGGCGCGGCGAGTCGGTCGGCGAGCTGTCCGCCCTCGGTGGCGGCACGACGGGGCTGCGTACCGTCCGCCCGGCCGAGCCCGAACGCCTCACCCCCACCGGCCGGCGCAGCCGGCCTGAGCCGGTCTCCGGCGGGCCACTGCCGTCCACCCCCCG
>NZ_JAGPYL010000219.1:0-4300 GCF_018070095.1 Micromonospora sp. U56 | reverse complement strand
CGCGGCCGGCCGTGCAGGCGGCCGTGCGCGCCGGCACCAGAGACACCGCGACGCCGCCCGGGCCGGTGCGGCAGGCGCTCGCCGAGTCCCAGAACCCCGGCGTGCAGGCCGGGCTGCGGGTCAACGGCCTCGTCTTCCTCGCCGCCGCCGTCCTGGCGCTCGCCGTCGTCCGCAACCGGCCGCACCGTCACCAGCCGGCGGCCGACGACCGGCGGTGAGTCCGCTGCCGTGAACCCGAGCGGTACCTGGTCGTGAGCGCGGGGGTGGTGGCCGCCGAACTGGCCATCACCCACCCCGCCGGGCAGCGGTTCGGGGCCGATCGGATCGGCGGGGCCGCTGCTATCGTCGGCGTCCCGGGCGGCGACCGGCCGGCCCGGCCAGCCACGAACAGGCGGTCGCCGGTGACCCGAGCACGTGCCCTCCTCCCGCCGGCGCTGCTGGGCGTCGTCCTCGTCGCGCTGGTCGTCTCCGGCATCCGGCCGTACGACGGGCTGACCTGGCTGCTGGAGACGGTGTGGGTGATCGTCGGGATCCCGGTGCTGCTGCTCACCTGGCGCCGCTTCCCACTGACCACACTGCTGTGCTGCCTGCTCGCGGCGCACGCGATCATCCTCATCGTCGGCGGTCACCACACCTACGCGCGTACCCCGGTGGGCAACTGGGTGCGGGAGCTGTTCGACCTGTCCCGCAACCCGTACGACCGGCTCGGCCACTTCGCGCAGGGCTTCGTGCCGGCCATCCTGGTCCGCGAGATCCTGGTCCGCCGTTCGCCGTTGCGGGGCAGCCGGTGGCTCGCGCCGCTCGTGGTCTGCGCCTGCCTGGCCTTCAGCGCCCTGTTCGAGATGTTCGAGTGGTGGTCGGCGGTGGTCGCGGGCTCGGCGGCCGACGACTTCCTCGCCACCCAGGGCGACGTCTGGGACACCCAGTGGGACATGTTCCTGGCGCTGGTTGGCGCGATCACCTCGCTGGCCCTGCTGAGCCGCCTGCACGACCGCCAGCTCCCACCGCCGTCCGCCGACCCCCGCCGGTCGCCGGTGGGACCCGACCAGGCGAGGACGACCGCGTGACGGTCGGTCGCCGGCCGGGCGTCGCACTGCTGGACACCACGGCGCTGGAACGGTCGGCGGTGGTGGCCAACAACGCGATGAACCGCGAACGGCAGCTCGCCGGTGTCAACAGCTACGCCCGGGAGTTGGGCTTCAACCCCGTCGACGTGCTCACCGACCGGCTCGCCGGAGCCGCCGCCACCGCCGGCTGGCTGGACCTCTGCTGCGGTTCGGGCCGGGCGCTGATCCAGGCGGCCGGGCAGCTGCGCCGGGTCGGGTTGACCGAGCGCAGCGCCCTCGTCGGGGTCGACCTGGTGGACGCCTTCGACCCGGCGCCGACACCGCCGGCGAACCTGCGGCTGGTCTGCGCCTCCGTCGCCACCTGGGTGCCGGACCGGCCGCTCGACCTGATCACCTGCCTGCACGGACTGCACTACGTCGGGGACAAGCTCGCCGTCCTGGCCCGCGCCGCCGACTGGCTGACGCCCGAGGGTCGGTTCGTGGCCGACCTGGATCTGTCCAGCATCCGGCTCGCCGACGGGCGCCCCGCCGGGCGGCGCCTCACCGCGCTGCTGCACGACGCCGGCTTCACCTACGACTCCCGTCGCCGCCGGATCAGCCGCACCGGCCGCCGCGAGGTCCGCCTCCCGTACCGTTTCCTCGGCGCCGACGACCGGGCGGGCCCCAACTACACCGGCCAACCGGCGGTCCACTCCCACTACGCCGAGGAACGCTGACCGTCTCACCGTCCGGCGCCCCCGGCCGGCAACAGCGCCTTTCGCCCCGTCCGCTCGCGGCCATCGGCACCTGGATCGTCGCCGGCTACCTCGGCCGCGAACTCCCCGAGCACTGACAGGACAACCGATCCACCGCGTGCCGGGGGCGGCTCCGACCGGGAGCCGCCCCCTCGCCGCGTAGGCCGACCGGCTCGCTGGCGGAACCGGCAGTCTCCCCGGCCTGCCGCACGCACCGGCGCAAGCTGCCCCCGGACTGGTGATTTCACCGATGCGGGGACCGCCCGCTCCACCGAACACTGATCCACGTCGATATGCCCCGACTGCAGGGAGTGCCCGACGTGTCATCACCAACCACCACCCGTCCCCGTTCCGCCGTCCGCGCCGCCGGTCTGGCCGTGGCGGCCGTCCTGGCCGCCGTGGGCGGCCTGGCCGCGGCGCCGGCCGTCCAGGCCGCCGACAACCCGTACGAGCGCGGTCCCGCCCCGACCGTCGCCCTCCTGGAGGCCAGCCGCGGTCCCTTCGCCACCGCGTCGCAGAGCGTCTCCTCGCTCAGCGTGACCGGCTTCGGTGGGGGAGTCATCTACTACCCGACCAGCACCAGCGAAGGCACCTTCGGGGCCATCGCCATCTCGCCCGGTTACACCGCCGCCTGGTCCAGCATCAGCTGGCTCGGTCCGCGGCTCGCCTCGCACGGCTTCGTGGTGATCGGCATCGAGACCAACAGCCGCCTCGACCAGCCGGACAGCCGCGGCCGGCAACTGCTCGCCGCGCTCGACTACCTGGTGCAGCGCAGTTCGGTGCGGAGCCGGATCGACGGCACCCGGCTGGCCGTCGCCGGCCACTCGATGGGCGGCGGGGGCAGCCTGGAGGCCGCCGTCTCCCGGCCGTCGCTGCAGGCCGCCGTGCCGCTCGCCCCGTGGAACCTGGACAAGAGCTGGTCCGACGTCCGGGTGCCGACGCTGATCGTCGGCGGTGAGAGCGACACCGTCGCGCCGGTCTCGTCGCACTCGGAGCCGTTCTACAGCAGCATCCCGGCCTCGTCCGAGAAGGCCTACCTGGAGCTCAACGGGGCGAGTCACTTCTTCCCGCAGTCGGTGAACACGCCCACCGCCCGGCAGATGGTGGCCTGGTTGAAGCGGTTCGTCGACAACGACACCCGCTACGAGCAGTTCCTCTGCCCGGGCCCGAGCGGCCTGGCGATCGAGGAGTACCGCAACACCTGCCCGAGCGCCTGACGTTCCCCGGGGCGGCCGCCGGCCGGCGGCCGCCCCGCCGTGTCCGGCCCCGGCCGCCCCGCGTTGCCGGGGCCGAGCCGGCCGGCAGCCGTTCCGGTGCGGCGGAGCGGCTCGACGGTGGACGGCAGGCCTCAAAAGACGCACTCGCAGTGCCGACATCCGCCGGTATCCCGGCGGGAGGGTGCGCCTCGCTCGCCTCGGCCGCTGGGCGGGCCTCCGCCCGCCGTGATTTCGCGTCGGTCGCATCCCTGCTGGCCAACGGGACGACACCGCCCAGCGGACAGCGCGTACCAGTCAACTCTTTCCAACAGTTTTCCGATAAGTGACACTCGATGGATGGTTACTGCATCAACAGTGCAATTAACCGTGCTGCGGGGCCGCGACGACGAGTGCGCCGCGATCCGGCGGCTGCTGACCGACCTGCCCGGCGGCGGGGGAGCGCTGCTGCTGCAGGGCGAGCCCGGCTCCGGCCGGACCGCCCTGGTCGACTACGCGCACCGGCACGCCGACGGGTGCACCGTCCTGGCCGGCGTCGGCCTTGCCGAGGAGGCGGCGCTGCCGTACGCGGGACTGCAACGGCTGCTGGAACCGGTGCTGGACCGGGCCCGCGCCCTGCCCGAGCAGCAACGACGGGTGCTGCGGCGCGCGCTGGCCGGCGCGGGGTGCCCGGCCCACCGGCGCCTGGCCCTCTCCATGGCCGTGCTCGGGCTGCTCGCCGCCGCCGCGCGGGACCGCCCCGTGCTGTGCACGATGGACGACGTCGACCGGGGCGACCGGCCGACCGCGGAGGTGTTGGCGTTCGTCGCCCGGCGCCTGCGCCACCTGCGGATGGCCGTCCTGCTCACCACGGCGACGGACGCCTTCGTCGGGGGAGTAGCCGGTCATCGGCTCCGGCCGCTCGACGTCCGCGCCCGCGCCGCGCTGCTCGCCGACCGGCTGTCCCGACAGCCGGGGGCCCCGCCGGTGGCGGCGCTGCTCGGCGCGGTCGCCGGGGGCAACCCGCAGGCCCTGGTCGACCTCGCCGGCGTGCTCACCCCCGGCCAGTGCCGGGGCGAGGAGCCGGCGCCCGCGGCGCCGCCGACCGACGGCGGGCTGGGTCGCGCCTATCGGAGCCGCCTGGAGCCGCTGCCGGCCGAGACCGGCGTGTCCTGCTGCTCGCCGCGCTGGACGAGGAGGGCGAGCCGGGCACCCTGCTCCGGGCGGCGCGGGCCGCCGGCACCACCGTCGAGGCGCGCGCCCCGGCCGAACTCGCCGGCCTGCTCCGCGTCGAGCCGGGCCGGGG
>NZ_JAGPYL010000218.1:0-4366 GCF_018070095.1 Micromonospora sp. U56 | reverse complement strand
CCCCCGGGAGGTATCTCCCGGGGGCGCCGTCGTCGTTGGTTGGGGCCGCTCAGGCGCGGCCGCGGCGGGTACGGACCTCCTGCAGCCGCTCGGCGAGGATGTCCTCCAGCTCGGCGATGGAGCGCCGCTCCAGCAGCATGTCCCAGTGGGTACGCGGCGGCTTGGCCTTCTTCTGCTCCGGCTCGGTGCCGTCGACCAGCCGGGCGACGCTGCCGTCGAACTTGCACTCCCAGGTCGTGGGGACCTCGGCGTCGACGGCGAACGGCACCTCGAACTGGTGACCCTTGGCGCACAGGTACTCGCGGGTCTGACGCGGCGCGAGCTCCGTGTTGCGGTCGGATTCGTAGCTGACCGCGCCCAGCCGGCTACCGCGCAGCATACGCTCGCCCATGATCGACTTCCCCTCGTTCGTGGTGCTGGTCTTGTCGGTGTAACAGCCCGTCGCCCCCGCGGCATTCCCGCCCGGCTGGGTGATCCGGCCGGTGGCCCCTGCAAGGGTAACCGGCCACGGGCGAGACCCGGCGGGGTCGTCCCCGGCCGGGTCGAATCGGTGGAGTGTTTCGGCGCTCACCGGGGATGTTAGCCGCCCCAGATCGGGAGGAGGTGACGATGACCAGTGACACGCCGGTCGACGCCCGACCGCCGGGCGGGAAGACCTTCTTCGGTCATCCCCGCGCGCTGTCGACGCTGTTCCTCACCGAGATGTGGGAGCGGTTCAGCTTCTACGGCATGCGCGCCATCCTGGTGCTCTACCTGACCGCCGCGGTCGCCGAGGACGGCCTGGGCATGCGGGAGTCCACCGCCAACGCGGTTTACGGCACCTACAACGCCATGGTCTACCTGATGGCGCTGCCCGGCGGCTGGGTCGCCGACCGGCTGATCGGCGCCCGCCGCAGCGTGCTGTGGGGCGGCGTGGTCATCGCCGTCGGGCACTACGTGATGGCGATCCCCGCCCGGTGGAGCGTGTTCGCCGGGATGACCCTGATCGTGCTCGGCACCGGGCTGCTCAAACCCAACATCTCGACCATGGTCGGCTCGCTCTACGACCGCGACTCGCCCCGCCGCGACGCCGGCTTCTCCATCTTCTACATGGGCATCAACCTGGGCGCGTTCATCGCCCCGCTGGTCACCGGCTTCCTCGGCGAGAAGATCAACTGGCACCTGGGGTTCGGGGCCGCCGCGATCGGCATGACCTTCGGCGTGCTCCAGTACGTCCTGGGCCGGCGCAACCTCGGCGACGCCGGCGATCGCCCCGCCGACCCGCTGCTGGGCGCCGACCGTCGCCGCGCGCTGACCCGCATCGGCGTCAGCGTGCTGGTGCTGCTGGTGGTGCTCGCCGGGCTCGCCGTGGCCGACCTGTTCACCGTCAACACCGTGGTCAACACCCTCACCGTCGCCACCGTGCTGATCACCATCGGCTACTTCGCGCGGATCATCACCGACCAGGAGATCAGCAACACCGAACGCAGCCGGATGAAGGCGTACCTGTGGCTGTTCGTCTTCGCCGCCGCCTTCTGGCTGATCTACGACCAGGCCGGATCGGTGCTGAACATCTTCGCCGCCGACCGCACCGACCGGGACGTGCTCGGCTTCACCTTCCCCGCCTCCTGGCTCCAGTCGGTCAACCCGATCCTGATCATCATCGGGGCGCCGCTGTTCGCCTGGCTCTGGCTGCGCCTGGGCCACCGGGTGTCCACGCCGGTAAAGTTCGCCGTCGGCCTGGTCCTCAACGGCCTGTCGTTCGTGCTGATGGCCGCCGCCGCGCAGGCCGCCGTCGGCGGTGACCTGGTCTCCCCGTGGTGGCTGGTCGCCGTGTACGCCATCCAGGTCGCCGGTGAGCTGTCGCTGAGCCCGGTGGGCCTGTCCGCCACCACCAAGCTGGCCCCGGTCAAGTACGCCAGCCAGATGATGGGCCTGTGGTTCCTCGCCACCGCCGTCGGCGACGCCATCGGCGGGCAGGTGGCCCGGCTCGCCGAGACCTGGCCCGAACCGACCTACTTCCTCACCTTCGGCCTGGCCTCGGTCCTGCTCGGCCTCGGCGCGGTGATGTTCACCCGGCACATCTCCCGGCTGATGGCCGGCATCCACTGACCCCGTCCGGCGCGCGCCCGGCGTGCGCGGGGCCGCCCCGCCCGGCGCGGTGGGGATACGATCCGCGTCATGGCCCGCACCACGATCCACCCCGGCGCCTGCCCGCTGGACTGCCCGGACACCTGCACCTGGCAGCTCACCGTCACCGACGGCAGGGCGGTGGCGCTGCGCGGCGACCGGGACCACCCGTTCACCCGGGGCGCGCTGTGCGGGAAGGTCAACCGCTACCTCGACGCGGTCAACGGCCCCGACCGGCTCACCCGGCCGCTGGTGCGGGTCGGGCCCAAGGGCGTCGGGCCGGTGTCGTACCGGCCGGCGAGCTGGGACGAGGCGCTGCAACGGGTGGCGGCCGGGCTGCGCGCCACCATCGACGCCGACGGGCCGCAGGCGATCCTGCCGTACTACTTCGCCGGCACCATGGGCCTGGTGCAGGGCTGGACGATGGGTCCCCGGCTCTTCGCCCACCTGGGCGCGTCGCGGCTGCGCACCACCATCTGCGCCGCCGCCGCCCGCGCCGCCCTCCAGTCGATCTACGGCGGGTCGGTCGGCTTCGAGCCGGAGTCGATCGTGGACGCCCGGCTGATCGTGCTGTGGGGCGCGAACCTGCTCTCGACGAACCTGCACCACTGGCCGTTCGTGCAGGAGGCGCAGCGGCGCGGCGCGTACGTGGTGACGATCGACCCGCTGCGCACCGACACCGCCGCGCGCAGCGACGAGCACGTCGCGCCGCTGCCCGGCACCGACGCCGCCCTCGCGCTGGGGTTGATGCGCCACATCCGTGACCTCGGTGGCGTCGACCGGGAGTGGCGGGACGCGCACACCACCGGCGGGGAACGACTCGACGCCCGCCTCGACGAGTGGCCGGTGGAACGCGCCGCCGCCGAGTGCGGTCTCGACGCCGACGTGCTGCGCCGGCTCGGCGCGCGGATCGCCGGCACCCGGCCCACCGCCATCCGGGTCGGGCTGGGCCTGCAACGGCACGCCGGCGCCGGCCAGGCCGTCCGGGCCATCGCGGCGATCCCGCTGCTGACCGGGGACTTCCGCCACCCGGGCGGCGGGGCGCTGGTGACCACCTCCGGGCACCACCGGATCGACCCGGACCGGGTGGCCCGCCCGGCCGACCTGCCCACCCCGCCGGCCCGCTCGATCAACATGAGCCGGCTCGCCGCGGCGCTGACCGGCGAGACCGACCCGCCGGTCACCTCGCTGGTGGTGTTCGACGCCAACCCGGCCGCCACCGTCCCCGACCAGAACCGGCTGCGCGCCGGGCTGGGCCGGGCCGACCTGTTCACCGTGGTGCTGGAACAGCGCTGGACGGACACCTGCGACTGGGCCGACGTGGTGCTGCCGGCCACCATGCAGCCCGAACACCTCGACCTGCAGACCTCCTACGGGCACCACTACGCGACGCTGAACCTGCCGGCGAGCACCCCGCCGGGGGAGGCGCTGCCGAACACGGAGATCTTCCGCCGGATCGCCGCCGCCCTCGGCCTGACCCATCCCCGGCTGCGCGACACCGACGAGGACCTGGCCCGGCAGCTGCTCGACGGCGCCGGGGTCAGCTTCGAGGAGCTGCGCGAGCACACCTACGTGCGGGCCACCGGCGTCGACGTGGGCGCCGCCCCGTACGCCAAGGGCGGCTTTCCCACCCGCGACGGGCGGGCCCGGTTGTACGACCCGCAGCTCACCGGGCAGGGCGTCGACCCGCTGATCGGCTACACCCCGCCGGTGGAGGCCGCCGACCCGCAGCTGGCGCGGCGGTTCCCGCTGGCGCTGATCTCCCCGGCCGGCCGGTTCCTGATGAACTCCACCTTCGCCTCGCTGCCCTGGCACCTCGACCGCACCGGCCCGCCCCGCATCCACCTGCACCCCGTCGACGCGGCGGCCCGGGGTCTGGCCGACGGCGACGCGGCGCGGGTGCACAACGACCGGGGCGCGTTCCTGGCCACCGTCGCGGTGGACGAGGCCACCCGGCCGGGCCTGGCGTTCACCTACAAGGCGTACTGGGCGCGGCTGAGCCCCGGCGGCAGCACCGTCAACGCCGTCACCGCCGTCCGGGACACCGACCTGGGTGGCGGGCCGACGTTCCACGACACGAGGGTGCAGGTCGAGGCCGCACCGGCCGAGCTGCCCGCTCAGCCCGCCTGAGGCGGCGCGCCGAGCCGGGCCAGCGCGGCGGCCAGGTCGCTGACCTGGTCGGCGAGCTGCGCGGCCCGCCGCTGGGCGGTGTCGCGGTCGGCCTCGGCGGCGCTGGCCTCGCGGCGGGCGACGTCCC
>NZ_JAGPYL010000217.1:0-4519 GCF_018070095.1 Micromonospora sp. U56 | reverse complement strand
GGCCAGCAGCGCCGCGTCGGCCGCCAGTTCCCGGTCGACCCGCTCGGCGCTCCCGGGCAGCGCCGCCCGCGCGGCGGGCAGCAGGTACTGCTCCTCGGCGGAGAGGTGCCGTGAGATCGCCGCGGTCAGCACCTCGGCCACCTCGCGGCGCCGCTCGGGGCTCAGCCGCTGGTCGGTCACCTGGGCGGCCAGGCCGAGCAGTTGCCGGTGCTCGGTGTCGGCGATGTCGGCCATGCTGCGCCCGCCGGGCCGGTAGGCGTCGTCGGCGGTGGGCGGCAGGGGCGGCAGCGGGACGGTCATGAGGCCCTCCTCGACGGGCGGCCGGAGCCTGGGGACGGCCGGCGCGACGGGCGGTGCGGGGTCGCCGACGCGGTACCCGTACCGCAAGATCGTGAAACGGGGACGGCGCGGGAGGGCCGCGCGGACCCCGCCGCGCGCGAGCGCCGGCCGGGCCGCCGCGACAGCTGCCCCGACTGGTAGAAAGAGGCGATGACGAGCGACCCCGCCTCCGCCCGACCCGACCCCACCGACGAGGTCGTGGAACTCTGCCGCGACCTGCTGCGCATCGACACCACCAACACCGGTGACAACGCCACCAGCGCGGGGGAGCGGCGCGCCGCGGAGTACGTCGCGGAGAAGCTGGCCGAGGTCGGCGTCGAGTCGCAGATCCACGAGTCGGCGCCCGGCCGGGCCAACCTGGTCGCCCGGATCCCCGGCACCGACCCGGGCCGGGACGCCCTGCTGGTGCACGGCCACCTGGACGTGGTGCCCGCGGACGCCGACGAGTGGTCGGTGCACCCGTTCTCCGGGGAGATCCGCGACGGCTACCTGTGGGGCCGGGGCGCCATCGACATGAAGGACTTCGACGCGATGGTGCTGGCCGTGGTGCGGCACTGGCAGCGCACCGGCGTGCGCCCGCCGCGCGACATCGTGCTGGCCTACACCGCCGACGAGGAGGCGGGCAGCGACTACGGCGCGCACTTCCTGGTGCAGCGGCACCGGGAGCTCTTCGACGGCTGCACCGAGGCGATCGGCGAGGTCGGCGGCTTCTCCTACGCCATCGACGACGCGTCCCGGCTCTATCTGATCGAGACGGCGGAGAAGGGGCTGGACTGGCTGCGGCTGCACGCCAAGGGCCGGCCCGGGCACGGCTCGTTCATCCACGACGACAACGCGGTCACCGCGCTCGCCGAGGCGGTCGCCCGGGTCGGGCGGCACCGCTTCCCGGTCACCGTCACCCCGACCGTGCGGGCCTTCCTCGAGGAGGTCTCCGACGTGCTCGGCGTCGAGCTGGACCCGGACGACCCGGAGGCGGCGATCGCCAAGCTCGGCCCGATCGCCAACATCATCGGGGCGACCATCCGCAGTACCGCCAACCCGACCCGACTGGCCGCCGGCTACAAGGACAACGTCATCCCCGGTCGGGCCACCGCCACCATCGACTGCCGCAGCCTGCCCGGGCAGTCGGAGATGCTGGAGCGTCAGCTGCGCGAGCTGGTCGGACCGGACATCGACATCGAGTACATCCAGCGCCAGCCGGCCCTGGAGACCACCTTCGACGGTGACCTGGTCGAGGCGATGTCGGCGGCGCTGCGCGCGGAGGACCCGGGCGCCCGCCCGGTGCCGTACATGCTCTCCGGCGGCACCGACGCCAAGGCGTTCTCCCAGCTCGGCATCCGCTGCTTCGGGTTCGCGCCGCTGCGACTGCCGGCCGATCTCAACTTCTCCGCCCTGTTCCACGGCATCGACGAGCGGGTACCGGTGGACGGACTACAGTTCGGCGTGCGGGTCCTCGACCGGTTCCTGCGCACCTGCTGACCGGGTCCGTCGCCGGACCGCATCCTCCCCATCGCGAAGGGACTCCCTCATGACCGACCAGCACGGTGAGCTGGACGCTGCTCTGGAGCGCGTGATCGACGCCGCCCGGGCCCACCTGACGGCCGTGCGCGCCGCCCAGGGCCGGATCGACGACGACGGCGTCTGGCAGGCGTACGTGGCGTTGAACAACGCCTCGTACGCCTACGACGAGCAGCTGCTCGACGCGTTCGGCGAGGTCACGCCGTGGGACGTCGAGTCGATCGACCCCGACGAGGCCGACGAGCGGTTCGGCGGCGCCGAGGGTGTCGAGGCCAGCGACCCGCACCCGGCGGTGATCTCGGTGCGGCAGCGCCGCGACTACCGGGTGCCGAGCGTGTCCGCGCTGATCCGGGTCGCCGAGGCGGCCCGCCGCGAGGGCACCCCGGAGGAGGACGAGCCGGCGCCCGTCGAGGGGGTCGGCGAGGCGGTGCTGGAGCTGCTGCAGAGCGGGGACGGCTCGCTGAGCGCGCTGGACGTGCCGGAGCTGGAACCGCTCGACGGCGTGGTGATGGTCAGCGAGGTGGGCACCCCGGTCGACCTGGAGTCCTTCGACGACGACGACCCGGTGGGCCCGTTCCAGCCGGCCGCCGACGACCGTCTCGTCGGGCGGCTCGACGAGCACCCGTTCCTCGACGAGGACGAGCACGACCACGCCGGGCACGGCCACTAGGCCCTGGGCCGCGACGCCCCCGGGGTCCGACCGTGCGGTCCGGCCCCGGGGCACGTGGGCAGCCGACCCGGGTACGCCGGGCGGCGTGCCCGCCGTCAGTAGGACAGACCCGGCTGCGGCTGGTTGACCCGCCGACGGCGCAGCACGACCTGCCGCGTGCCGTCCCGGAACAGCCGCACCCGGGCCAACTCCCAACCGGAGAACTCCGCCTGGATCGCCAGCTGCGCCGCGGCGGTCAACCGGTCGACGTTCGGCGGCAGCCGCAGCGGCGCGTATTCGTAGTCCATGGACCTATGCTGCCCAGCCCGCAGGCCGTTCGCCACCCCCTCCCGCGTGACCCGCGCCGCTGGCCGGCCGCCCCGGCGCCGCCACCGTCCGGCCCGGCACCGCTCGCCCGGTTTCCGCCGCTCTTCGTGCGGCATCCCCCGGGGTGCCGGTCCGCGCCGCCGCGCCCCTATCGTGCGGTGGTGACGACCATCCGGCTGGAACCCATGACCGAGGCGCAGTACGCGCGCTACCGCGAGCGGGCGGAGGTCGACTACGCCGACGGCATCGCCGCCAGCGGTCTGCTGCCGCCGGCCGAGGCGCGCGAGAAGGCGCGCCGGGACTACGCCCGGCTGCTCCCCGACGGCCTGCGCACCGAGGGCCACCGGCTGTGGACCGCCTACGCCGGTGACGACGAGGTCGGCCTGCTCTGGCTGCACCTCGAGCCACGCTCGGACGGCCTGCACGCCTTCGGCTACGACTTCGAGGTACGCGCCGACCTGCGCCGGCGCGGCCACGGCCGGGCGATGATGCGGGCCGCGGAGCAGCTCTGCCGCGAGCTCGGCGTGGTGTCGATCGGGCTGAACGTGTTCGGCCACAACTCCGGCGCCCGGGCCCTTTACGAGCAGATGGGCTACGAGGTCACCTCCGTGCAGATGGTCAAGCGGTTGTGACGGGCACGGTGCGATCCCCTGATCGGCGAGAATGGCGCACTGCGGGGTTTTTGCGGCGGTCCGGGCGAACGGTGCGACCGGCCGGTACCGATGCGGTCTCCGCCCCGCCGCGCCCCGCCGTACCATGCGCCGGTGCCGCTCACCACGATCGTGACCCGACCCCGCACCCGCCGCGCCGCGCCGCTCTTCCCGCGAGTCGTCGCCGCGCTGCTCGCTCCGTTGCTGCTCGCCGGCTGCGGCCTCCTCGTCCGGCCCCGCCCCGCCGCCGCGCTGAGCTTCGAGTTCGCCCCGACCACCGGGGACGGGTACATGAACCAGGTGCTCACGATCGTCAACGAGGGCAACCGGGTGCTCGCGCCGACGCTGGAGTTCACCGCGCTGGACGCCGCCGGGCGCACGCTGCCCAGTGTGCGGGTCGCCTCGGTCTACGGCAGCGACCGGGGGCGGCTGGTCGTCCCGCCGGGCACCAGCAGCGACGTGCTGACCTTCACCGGTGCCGGAGCCCGGGCGGCCGAGGACGTGGCCGTCTCGGTGCGCACCGCGGAGCCGGTGGACGTCCCGGCCGTGAACGTCCAGCCGGTGGTGACCCCGGTGGCCGACGACGGCCGCGTGCTCGACCGCAACAGCCGGTTCACCGCCGTGTCGGTACGCAACGACGACAGCGAGCAGATGACCGTCCGGCTGGTGTACATCATCTGGACCGCCCCGCCCGCCGATCCGGCGACCGGCCAGCGGCAGCAGGCCGAGCGGGTGGTGCCGATCGGCGGCCTGATCCTCCTGCCGCCCAAGCACACCACCGTGGTGCCGGTGACCGGGGAGGCGCGGGCCGCGGTGGACGACGCGGCGGGCCGCGTCCCGGCCAGCATCAAGGCGTACCTGTCCTGGTAGCCGTCGCGGCCGGCCCTGCCCGGTCGCGGCAGCCTCGGGGCCTGGCCCGCCCGTGGGTAGCGCTTCCGGTCCGGCCGCCGCGCTACCCGCAGACCGGTCGGCCCCCGCCCGGGACGGCCGTGCCGGAGTGCGGCGACCGCGCCGATCCGGCGGGTCCGAGGTGCGG
>NZ_JAGPYL010000216.1:0-4591 GCF_018070095.1 Micromonospora sp. U56 | reverse complement strand
AACCCACCCTGGGGTACGGCCACCGGCTGCTCACCGCGCCCGGAGTCGGCGACGGCGTGCCGGGGCGGCGCTCCCGCGCCCGGACCGGGCGCGGCCGGACCACCGGCGCGCGGGTGCCCGCCGGCCGGCCGGGGGCGCTGCACCTGCCGGCGACGCTGCGGGCCGCCGCCCCGCACCAGCCGGGCCGGGGCCGGCGCGGCGGCCCGCTGCTGCTGCGCCCGAACGACCTGCGCGAGGCGGTCCGCGAGGGACGCGAGGGCAACCTCGTGCTCTTCGTGGTCGACGCCAGCGGGTCGATGGGCGCCCGGCAGCGGATGTCCGCCGTCAAGGGCACGGTGCTCGCCCTGCTCACCGACGCCTACCAGCGCCGGGACAAGGTCGCCGTGATCGCCTTCCGGAACGCCGGCGCGCGTACCCTGCTGCCGGCGACCTCCTCGGTGCTGGCCGCCTCGACCCGGCTGGCCGAGCTGCCCACCGGCGGGCGCACCCCGCTGGCGGAGGGGCTGCTCGCCGCCGCCGAGCTGCTGCGGGTGGAGCGGCTGCGCGACCCGAAGCGCCGTCCGCTGGTGCTGGTCGTCACCGACGGGCGGGCCACCGCCGGGGAGCGCCCGCTGGACCGGGCCGCCCGCGCCGCGGCGGTGCTCGCCGCCACCGGTGCGCCCAGCGTGGTCGTCGACTGCGAGTCCGGCCCGGTCCGGCTCGGCCTCGGCCGCCGCCTCGCCGCCCAGCTCGGCGCGGACCACCACCGCCTCGACGCGGTCGCCACCGACCCCCTCCTGAAGCTCGCCACCGCTCCGGCCTGCGCCTGCCGTGGCGGCACCCACCACAACTGCGCGGCCGGACCCGCCACCACGACGAGAAGGAGCGCCTGATGCCGCAGGGCAAGCCGTCCACCGTGCCCGCCGACGGGCTGACCACCCGGCAGCGGCGCCACCGCCCGCTGCTGGTCGTGCACACCGGACAGATGAAGGGCAAGTCCACCGCCGCGTTCGGGCTGGCGCTGCGCGCCTGGACCGCCGGGCTGCCCATCGGGGTGTTCCAGTTCGTCAAGAGCGCCAAGTGGCGGGTCGGCGAGGAGAACGCCTTCCGCGCCCTCGGCGAGGTGCACGAGCGCACCGGCCAGGGCGCCCCGGTCGCCTGGCACAAGATGGGCGAGGGCTGGTCCTGGATCCAGCGCGGCGGCGAGGCCGACCACGCCGCCGACGCCCTGGAGGGCTGGCGGCAGATCCAGCGCGACCTGGCCGCCGAACGCTACGGCCTGTACGTGCTCGACGAGTTCACCTACCCGATGAAGTGGGGCTGGGTCGACGTCGACGAGGTCGTCGACACCCTCGCCAACCGTCCCGGCTTCCAGCACGTGGTGATCACCGGCCGGGACGCCGACCCGCGGCTGGTCGCCGCCGCCGACCTCGTCGCCGAGCTGACCAAGGTCAAGCACCCGATGGACGCGGGCCAGAAGGGTCAGAAGGGCATCGAATGGTGAGCCCGGACGCGCCGTGGCCGCTGCCCCGGCTGGTGGTGGCCGCCCCGGCCAGCGGGCACGGCAAGACCACCGTGGCCACCGGCCTGCTCGCCGCGTTGCGCCGGCGCGGGCTGACCGTCAGCCCGCACAAGGTCGGCCCCGACTACATCGACCCCGGCTACCACGCCCTCGCCGCCGGCCGGCCCGGCCGCAACCTCGACCCCTGGCTGGTCGGCGAGGAGCTGATCGCGCCGCTGCTGCGGCACGGCGCGAGCGTCCCCACCCCCGCCGACGTGGCAATTGTCGAGGGCGTGATGGGGCTGCACGACGGGGCGGTCGGCCGCCGGTCGTACGCCTCCACCGCGCACGTCGCCCGGCTGATCGACGCGCCCGTGCTGCTGGTCCTCGACACCACCGCGCAGGGCCGCTCGGCCGCCGCGCTGGTGCTCGGCATGCGCGCCTTCGACCCCGGCGTGCGCATCGGCGGAGTGCTGCTCAACCGGGTCGGCTCGCCCCGGCACGAGACCCTGCTGCGCGACGCCCTCGCCGAGGTGGGCGTACCGGTGCTCGGGGCGGTCACCCGGGCCGCCGAGGTGACCGCGCCGTCGCGGCACCTCGGGCTGGTGCCGGTCGCCGAACGGGCCCCCGAGTCGCTCGCCGTCGTCGACGCCCTCGCCGAACTGGTCGAGTCCACCGTGGACCTCGACGCGGTGCTCGCCCTGGCCCGGACCGCGCCGCCGCTGACCGTTCCGGCCTGGGACCCGGCCAGCGCCGTCGGCGGCCCCGCCGGCCGGGACCGGCCAATCGTCGCGGTGGCCGGCGGACCGGCCTTCACCTTCTCGTACGCGGAGACCAGCGAACTGCTCGCCGCGGCCGGCGCCGCCGTGGTCCGCTTCGACCCGCTGCGCGACCCCGCCCTGCCCGCCGGCGCCCGCGCCGTCGTCGTCGGCGGCGGCTTCCCCGAGGTGCACGTCGAGGCCCTCGCCGCCAACGCCGCGCTCCGCGCCGAACTGGCCGACTTCGACGGGCCGATCGTCGCCGAGTGCGCCGGCCTGCTCTACCTCGGGCGCTCCCTCGACGGGGTGCCGATGTGCGGGCGGCTGCCGCACACCGCCCGGATGACCGGCACGCTCACCCTCGGCTACCGGGAGGCCGTCGCCGCCGCCGACTCCCCGGCGCACCGGGCCGGCGAACCGGTACGCGGCCACGAGTTCCACCGCACCGCCACCGACCCCGGCCACGGGGACCGGGCGGCGTGGCGCTGGGACGACGGCCGGCACGGCTTCGTCGACGGCCGGGTGCACGCCTCCTACCTGCACACCCACTGGGCGGCGCACCCGTCGGCCGCCCGCCGCCTGGTCGAGGCGGCGGCCCGGTGAGCGCGCCGACGCTTACCGGGGTGGGCGTCGGCCCCGGCGACCCCGAACTGCTCACCCTCAAGGCGGTGCGGGTGCTGCGCGAGGCCGACCTGGTGGTCGTACCGGTGATGGACCGGCTGGCCGCGGACGGCGACGCGCCCCCGGGCCGGGCCGAGGCCACCGTGCGCGCGCACGTCGACGCGGACCGGCTGCGCCGGCTGCCGTTCGCCCTGGACGACCGGGGCGGGGTGACCGCCCGCCGGGAGCGGGCCTGGGACGCCGCCGCCCGGGCCGTGGTGGCCGCCCTCGACGGCGGCGCCGTCTCGATCGCCTTCGCCACCATCGGCGACCCGAACGTCTACTCCACCTTCGGCTACCTGGCACAGAGCGTCCGGGCGCTGCGGCCGGCCGTCGAGGTGCGCACCGTGCCCGGGGTCACCGCGATGCAGGAGTTGGCCGCGCGCAGCGGCGTGCCGCTCTGCGAGGGCCGCGAACCGCTCACCCTGCTGCCGGCCACCGCCGGGCTGGCGCTCGTCTCCGACGCGCTGGCCGGGCCGGGCACCGTCGTCGTCTACAAGGGCTGGCGGCGGCACCCCGAGCTGGTCGACGAGCTGCGCCGCCACGACCGGTTGCCGGACGCCGTGCTCGGCCGGTCGGTCGGCCTGCCCGGGGAGCGGATCGGGCCGGTCGACGCCGCCGCCGACGACCTGCCCTACCTGTCGACACTGCTGGTCCCGGCGCGCCGGGACCGCCGGGGAGGAAAACTGTGACGACCACCGGAAAGGTCTGGTTCGTCGGGGCCGGGCCCGGCGCGGCCGACCTGCTCACCCTGCGCGCCGCCCGGGTGATCGGCGCCGCCGACGTGGTGATCTGGGCGGCCAGCCTGGTGCACGCCGACGTCCTCGCCCACGCCCGCGCCGACGCCGAGATCGTCGACTCGTCGCAGCTGCCGATCGAGGGGGTGCTGCCGCTGTACCGGCGGGCCGCCGCCGAGGGGCTGACGGTGGCCCGGATCCACTCCGGCGACCCGGCGCTCTGGGGCGCGGTGCAGGAACAGCTCGACCTGTGCCGGGCGCTCGACCTGGCCGTCGAGATCGTGCCCGGGGTGTCCTCGTTCACCGCGGTGGCGGCCATCGTCGGCCGGGAGCTGACCATCCCCGAGGTGGCCCAGTCGGTGATCCTCACCCGCCTCGAGGGCGGCAAGACGCCGATGCCGCCGGGGGAGCGGGTCCGCGACTTCGCCCGGCACGGCACCACGATGGCGCTGTTCCTCTCCGCCGCCCGCTCCGGGCAGGCGCAGGCCGAGCTGCTCGCCGGCGGCTACCCGCCGGACACCCCGGTCGTGGTGGCGTACCAGGCGACCTGGCCGGACGAGCTGGTGGTGCGCTGCGTGCTGGCCGACCTGGAGGCCACCGTCAAGGAGCACCGGCTCTGGAAGCACACCCTCTTCCTGGTCGGCCCCGCGCTCGCCGCCACCGGCACCCGCTCGCACCTGTACCACCCCGGGCACTTCCACACCTTCCGCCGGGCCGAGCCGGCCGCTCGCGCCGAGCTGCGCCGCGCCCGCGCCGCCGGGTCGGGGGACGGCTCCCGGTGACGTACGCCGAGCCGCCGCTGCGCGAGCCGGACCTGCCGCGTACCGCGAAGGTCCGGCCCACCGCGCTGCGTACCGGTTGGACCACCGGCGCCTGCGCGACGGCGGCAGCCAAGGCCGCGGTGACCAGGGCGGTCACCGGCGTGCCGCAGCCCGATCTCCACCTCGGGCTGCGGC
>NZ_JAGPYL010000215.1:0-4925 GCF_018070095.1 Micromonospora sp. U56 | reverse complement strand
CACACACTAAAAAAAATGTCAACTAACCGCCTAGCCGACAGGTCGACCCCTTCCGGGGAGACGACGCTGGCCGGCACCCCGCTGAGGGGCGCCGGCCAGCTTCGCGTGCGATCCGCTGTGGTTCAGGGTGGGTCAGCTGTTCCAGTGCTTGGCGACCAGGTCGGCGGCCTGCTTCTCCCACTGGGCGTAGTGCTCCGGGTAGGCCGAGACCTGCACGGTCTGCGCGGCCTTGGTCAGCGGCATGTCCTGCCAACCGTCGACCTGCTTCAGACCCTTGAGGAACGCCATCGTGCTGTACTCCGGGTCGGTGATCTGCTCGACCGTGCCCCAACCGCTGGACGGGCGCTGCTGGAACAGGCCCTGCGAGTCGTGGTCGTTACGGGCACCCAGGTGACCCAGGTTCTCCAGCTTCGACTCCTGCAGCGACGTGGCGATCGCGACCACAGCCGCGCGCTCGTCCATGCCCGACTTCTTCGTCGCCGCGATGATCGCCTTCACGCTCGCGGTCTGCTCGTCGCCCAGGTCGATGTGGGACTGCTTGCCCTGCACACCGTGCGGGATCAGCTTGTCCACGCCGGGCTTGTCGGCCTGCACCACGGCGACCGGCTTGGCGTCCATGACCGGGTTGGTGTGGGCCTCGGTGACCGGGCCGGCGAAGACGCCACCGGCGAAAGCCAGACCAGCGATACCCAGAACGCTCTTACGCAGAATGGTGGTGTTCATCAGAGTGGCTCCATTCGGGGGTCGGCACCCAGACTCGATGGGGGTCGAGCAGGTGCAAGCACCACGACGGCGC
This sequence comes from Micromonospora sp. U56, assembly GCF_018070095.1. Taxonomy (NCBI): domain Bacteria; kingdom Bacillati; phylum Actinomycetota; class Actinomycetes; order Micromonosporales; family Micromonosporaceae; genus Micromonospora; species Micromonospora sp. U56. Next base: position 4,129 of record NZ_JAGPYL010000215.1, on the reverse strand, counting down.
TCAAAGAATTCAAGGGAAAGTCTTCGCCCCGGCAGGCTTCACGAGCCGAGGGCTCGGCGCCGGGTCCATGTGTAACGACCGGCGGCCCACCATCATTCCGGGGGCCTGCATCCCGGGCGGCCCAGGTGATCGGGCCAGGCCAGCGGGTGCTGCTGCGATCGTCCAGGTGATGTAACGACCCCGGGCCGGCCGCCATTCCGGCGCCAGGGTGCCGCCGGTCACGGGACGACCCAGCACCGGCTGGCCCAGACCCGGACATCAGTCGGCAGCCAACGGCCCCCGGAATCGGACAGTCCGTGCGTGAGCACCTGGCCGGCCAGCCAGGTCGGGCGCGGCCACACTGAACCGGACAATCGTGCACGGACCGACCCTGAGGCCCGAACGCAGGACGTACCGGGGTCAGGCGTCGGGGCGCCAGGAGGAGGCGCGGTAGACGGTGCCCCGGTGACCGCTCACCTCACCGACCTGCACCGGGCCGGCCGGCGGCGCCGGGTCGAACGGGTCGGGGAACGAAACGGCGGAGGCGCGGGCCTGGCGGGCACGGCGTACGCGGGTGACGACGAACCAGGCCGCGGCGGCCACGCAGGCGGCGATGACCAGCTTCTGGAACGAACCGACGTACGACTCGACCACGTGCCAGTTCTCGCCCAGCAGGTAGCCGGCCATCACGAAGGTGGTGTTCCAGATCAGACTGCCCAGCGTCGTGTACAGCAGGAAGGTGCGGACCGGCATCCGTTCCACCCCGGCCGGCACGGAGATGAGGCTGCGGAAGATGGGGATCATCCGCCCGAAGAACACCGCCTTGACGCCATGCCTGAGAAACCACGCCTCGGTCCGGTCGACGTCGCTGAGCTTGACCAGCGGCAGCCGGGCCGCGATGGCGCGCATCCGGTCGCGGCCCAGGGCGGCGCCGATCAAATACAGCACCCACGCGCCGACCACCGAGCCGAGCGTGGTCCACAGGATCGCCCCGACGAGGCTCATCTTTCCCTGCGCGGCGGCGAAGCCAGCCAGCGGAAGAATGACCTCGCTCGGGATCGGCGGGAAGAGGTTCTCCAGCGCCACGGCCAGCCCGGCGCCCGGGCCGCCGAGCCGCTCCACCAGTCCGGTGACGTAGCCGACCGGCCCTTCCGTGGACGGTTCGGAGGTGGACACGACCGCACGGGGGTGGAGCGCCAGAGAGCCAGGGATCATGGACCAAAGTTACGAGCCGGCGCGCGCATCGACCACGGCCGGTGCCCGCGCCGCGGGAGATCCAGCAAGGGAGCCCACCCGTGCGTACGCCGCTCACCCTCGCGGTGGCCCAGCCCGACTGCGTCCCGTACGACGTCGCCGCCAACGTGGCGGCGCACGCCGCGGTGGTCCGCGCCGCCGACGCCCGGGTGGTGCTCTTCCCCGAGCTCTCCCTGACCGGGTACGAGTTGGACGCTCCCCCCCTCGACCCGGCCGACCCCCGGCTGGCGCCGCTGGTCGCGGCGTGCCTGGCGACGGGCACACTGGCGTTGGCCGGGGCACCGGTGGCCGACGACGCCGGTGCGGCGTACCTCGGTGTGCTGGCCGTGGACGGGGGCGGCGCGCGGGTGGCGTACCGGAAGATGTTCCTGGGTGGGGCGGAGGCCGCGCGGTTCGTCGCGGGCCGGGAACCGGCGGTGGTCGAGGTGGACGGCTGGCGGCTGGGCCTGGCCGTCTGCAAGGACACCGGGGTGGTGGAGCACGCGGCGCGGACCGTGGCGCTCGGCGTCGACGCGTACCTGGCCGGGGTGCTGGAGGCGCCCGCGGACGCGGCGGTGCCGGACGCGCGGGCCCGGCGGGTCGCCGCCGAGCACGGCGTGTGGGTGGCGACCGCCAGCTTCGCCGGGCCGTCCGGCAGGCACTACCCGCGGAGCGCCGGCGGCTCCGGGGTGTGGCGGCCCGACGGCACGCCGGTGGTCCGCGCCGGCGCCGCGCCCGGCGAGGTCGCCCGCGCCACCCTCCACTGACCACGGTCGGTCGTCGACCCCCGCGCCTGCGGCCGGCCGGACCGGCGGGGCCGCGGGCGCGGGGCCACGCGGAACGGGGGCCGCCGGTTACGGTGGGCCGGTGCCCGCCGCCACGCCGCTCGCCTCCGGCCGGGACGCCGACGTGTACGCCCTCGGTACGGACCGGGTGATCCGCCGCAATCGCGACGGTGGCGACGTCCGCGCCGAGGCGGGGCTGATGGCGTACCTGCGCGGGCAGGGCTACCCGGTGCCTGAGGTGTTCCGGGCTGACGGACCCGACCTGGAGATGACCCGGCTGACCGGGCCGACGCTGGCTGAGGCGCTCGTCACCGGCGTCGCCGACATCCGGTCCGGCGCCCGGATCCTGGCCACCCTGCACCACCGGCTGCACGCCCTGCGCGCGCGGCGCTCTCCCGACCCGGCCGCCCGGGTCCTGCACCTGGATCTGCATCCGCAGAACGTCATCGTCACCGCCGACGGGCCGGTGGTCATCGACTGGGGCAGCGCCGGCGAGGGCCCACCGGAGCTGGATCTGGCGATGACCGCGCTGATCGTCGCGGAGGTGGTCACCGACCCGGCCTCGCCGTTCGCCGCGCCTGCCGGCGAGCTGCTGACGGCGTTCCTGGCGGAGACCGGGCCGGTCGGGCTGCTGGACCCGGCGATCAGCCTGCGCACGCGTACGGGGCCGCTCGACGCGCGGCGGGTCGCGCAGGCCGCGGCCCGGGTGCGGACGGCCCACGGGTGACCGGCGGGCTCCGGCAGCTCTGGCGCTACCCGGTGAAGTCGATGCTCGGTGAGCAGCTGACCGCCGCGACGGTCGACGAGCGGGGCGTGGCCGGGGACCGCCGGCTCGCCCTCGTGGACCGGGCCACCGGGCGGGTGGCCAGCGCCAAGCAGCCACGGCTGTGGCGGGGCCTGCTCACCGTCCGCGCGGCCGGCGGCACCCCCGATCCGGTACGCCTCACCCTCGCCGACGGCACGGTGCTGGGCAGGACGGACGACCGGGCGGACGACGTCCTCTCCGGGCTGCTCGGCCGGGCGGTACGGCTGACCGCGGCGGTGCCGGAGGACGCCGTGCTGGAACGGGCCGACCCGGACGCGGTGCTGTCGGCCGGGGTGACGGCGGTGACCCGGACGACCCAGAGCCGGCTGGGCGGGGCGGCCCCGCCGGGCAGCCTGGTCGACTTCGCGCCGGTGCACCTGGTCGCCACCGCGACCCTGGCCGCGCTCGGGCCGGTCGACCCGGTGCGGTACCGGCCGAACCTGGTCGTCGACGCCGGCCCGGCCTTCGTGGAAAACGGCTGGGTGGGTCGGGACCTGCGCGTCGGCGCCGAGCTGGTGCTGCGGGTGGTGGCGCCCGCCCCGCGCTGCGCGGTGCCCACCCTGGCGCACGGACCGCGGCCGCCCGTCCCGGAGGCGTTGCGCGCGGCCGCCCGACTCAACCGGGTGGTGCCGCTGCCGGCGCTCGGGCCGCAGCCGTGCGTCGGCGCGTACGCGGTGGTGGTGCGGGCGGGTCGGGTCGAGGTCGGCTACCCGGTCGAGGTGGTCTGAGCCGGGTCAGTCGTCGTTGCTCCGCGAGCGCGGCCAGCCGGCCAGCAGGTCGCGCAGTTCGGACGCGGTGCCGTCGTCGATGCGGTCCTGCTCGACCGCCTCGGCGAGCCGGCCGGCCAGCTCCCGCAGCCGCTTGAGCCGGTCCTTGGGCTTGCCCTCCTCCAGCTCGGTGAGCTTGTCGCGCAGCTCGTCGGCGGTCTTCGGGTCGATGTCGCCGGCGGCCTCCGCCCGGTCGAGCAGGGCCGCGAACTCGTCGGCGAGCTGCCCCGCCGTGCGTGGCGCGGGCCGTTCGTCCCGCGACGGCGGGGCGGTGGACGGCTCCGCCGACGGGGTCGGCTCGACGGTGGGCTCGTCCTGCACGGCGGTGATCGGCGCGGCCGGGGTGCGGTGGTCGGGCCCGTCGTCGAGGACGAGCACGCCGACGAGGCCGAGCAGCAGCGCGACGCCGGCCGCGACCAGCACGCCCAGCGCCCGGTTCGGGCGGCGCGGCGGAGCGGCGACCGGAGGCGCGGGACGGCTGGCGGGCGGCCGGGGCGCCGCGGCGGCCCGGTCGACGAGGGTGGGTTGCGGGGGCGTCGGCACCGTCGGCAGCAGCGCGG
>NZ_JAGPYL010000214.1:0-5216 GCF_018070095.1 Micromonospora sp. U56 | reverse complement strand
TCACGAGGCACGAGCTTGCCATCCGACGGCGAGCGGAGCAGCCCTGGACCTCACAGCGCCGTGGTTCGTAACTCGCCAACACGAATCCGACGACCATCTTGCAGCGCCAGGCCCGAGGTTCAACTTGTGTCCGAAGCGGCGGAGATAGCCCAAACGACGCGACCCCTTGTCGACTGTGGTGCGCGATGCAATCTGTCTAGGAGCGGTACACGGCCGAGCGTCATGGCGTTCAGGGTGAGGTATGACAGCGCGGCCGAATACGAGTGAGCCTTGCGCGACCAGGAAGCCTAAGCCATCCTCACTGTCTGCCGTCGACCCGCCCTCCTGGGGAGCGGGGCGCCGCCCGGCCCGCCACGTCAAGACGGCCTCGCGTCCCACCTGATGCTTGACCAGCGCTATCGAGGCGCGGCAGCGTCCGTCACAATCCGTACGCGCTGGGCGTGTCGCCGAGTCGGCGTACCGGGGCCGGAGGTTCCGGTCGTGTCTTTGCCCGTCGATGTTCGGAGGTTGGTATGACGGATTGGCAGTCCCTAAGCGAGCAGGTGCGGTCGCGGGTGCTGGCCGCCAACGCTGGTACAGCGGTGGCATTCGCCGCTGTCACAGCCGAGCGGCTGATGCGACTGGACCCGCAAGGGCTGCCGTTCACGCAGAGCCTGCGACCTCTGCTCCACCTGGTGTGGCGTGCAGCTGCCGGCGATCAGACCGCCTTCAAGCCGATCGCCGTCGCCCTCGGCGAGTTCTACATCAGCGAGTACTGCCACAACGATGGGCAGGACGGTCCGGCTGACGCCGACGATGACCCGGCCGCAGCGATTCTCTGCGCGGCGGAATGCTACCTCCACGCGGAACCGAGGTTCGCCGCATACGTCGCGGGCCGGTCCATCGACGCCGTCGAGTACCGCATGGAACTGGCGTCCGAGGACTACACAGGCGACGAGGCCATCGACGCCGATGCCGCGATGGATGCGGAGGCACGGCAACAACTTGCCGACCTCGACGCCCTCGCGCCGTACGCCACGAAACTCTCGCATGCTCGGTTTGGTCTACCTGCTGACGAGCAGGAGCACCTCCTAGCCGTGCTACGCGACATGGTCACCGTACCGACTCCCACGCCGAGCACCTGCCAGGACTGACAGGAATCCGTGCGGCCAGAGTCCTCGTCACTGGCTGTGCTGCGGACCCTGATGGTCCGCGCGACTCTGGTCGAGCGCCAGGACGGCACCTTGACTTTCGGCCCGCCCAAGACCGATGCCGGCCTTCGGACCGTCACCATTCCTGCGGCGATCCGCCGCGAGGTGCGCGCACACCTGGACGACTTCGTCGATGAGGACCAGGACGCGCTCGTCTTCACTGGCGCGACCGGCGCGGTCCTGCGCCGCTCCAACTTCCAGCGCACCTGCAACTGGCGGGCGTCCGTGGCGGCGGTTGGCCTGCCCGACTTCCACTTCCACGACTTGCGGCACACCGGGAACACCCCTGGCCTCACGGACCGGGGCGAGCCTCGCCGACCTGATGGCACGGATGGGCCACGCCTCGACGCGCGCCGCGTTGATCTACCAGCACACCGCCAAGGAGCGTGACGAGCACATCGCTGACGGCCTCGGCGAGCAGATCAAGAAGGGCCGTGATCGGGCACGTAGCGGGCACGGCCAGCGCAAGAAGCGGTAGGAACGACCGAGGCCCCAGCCAGGAAACCTGTCCTGAGCTGGGGCCTCACGCTGGAGCGGGTGACGGGAATCCAACCCGCACTGTCAGCTTGGGAATCCACAAGATCGCTTCGACGTGCGCCGCTCCTCCTGCTCGCCTCGGCCGTAGGCGGCCTCACGTAGCCCCCGATGACATCGGCTTGTGGCCCGTGGATGGCCCGTCTCAGGAGGCAGGCAGTAGGTGGTGTAGCAACGACGCGGCTTGTAATGTCACGAACGGGCCTCGCGACCCGGCATGCGGGTAGTGACCTCCTGCAGCGTCCAGCCGTTTCCGTCCGGGTCCTGGAATGAGGCGTACGAGTTGTAGCTCGTACGTTCGGGGTCGGGGCCGGGTTGGCGCGCCTCGGGCCAGAAAGCACCGCCGGGGCCGTGGTAGACCTCGGTGACGTCGACGCCCCGCTGGGCCAGCTCCTCCCGTGTGGCCACGACGTCGGAGGTCACTAGCTCTAGGTGCCGCATCGACCCCGGTGCAGCGGCTATCGGCAGGCCTTTGCCGAACGCGATGGACGTATGGCCGTCACCAGTCGGGGTCAGTTGCACGATACGGACGTCGTCGCTGACCTTGATGTCTGCGTCCAGTCGCCAGCCCAGGCTATCCCGGTAGAACTCCAGCGCCCTGTCGACATCCGACACCGGGATCGTGACCACCTCAAGATTGACGTCCATTGTACCCACTCCTGTCTGTCCTGTCTGCGGTGTTCTGTCCCGACGGCGGGAACCCTTTGGTCCTGGCCCCGGGCCACCCGGGCTCCCGCCGGCCATCAGTCACCAAGACCGGATCAACGCCCCTGTGATCGAGGAGCGGGAGCGGCTACTGCCGCGCTGTTCCTACCGCCGGACGTTACCCCCGATTGGGCCACGTCGCGGAGGATCAGGAGGTTGTGCTGGCCGGATTTCCGTCGCGAGGGTCCGTGGCCCGCTGCCGGTGACGAGTGGTTCGGCGGAGCGCAAAAAGGCCAAGAAGGCGGCGACTGGCACGTCGGCCAAGCCGAAGGCGAAGGGCAAGAAGCGTGGCTAGTGGCCCGCGGATGGCCCGCCGGGCGCTGCTGGCCGCAGCAATATCGAAGGCCGTGGCTGGACTCGCGTCCTGGCCAGGGCCTTTCGTGTGGAACGGGTGACGGGAATCGAACCCGCACTGTCAGACCCGAAAATGGGCTCCCCAGCCGACGGCCAGAGTGACAAACTGCAGGTAACAGCTATGGCCCGCCGTGCTCCCACCCCGCGCCACGGCTTTGATTACGGGCCTCGGGGCGGTTGGCGTGTCCATTTTCCCGCATGTGCGGCGCCCCGAAGGGACCCAGGAACAGCTTGGGAATTGTCGATCTCCGGCAGGCCCCGGGCTTGACGGCCTGGTCTCGGTAGTCTCGCGTGGCCTCGGCTGGCCCCTGTTGTCCCAGACGAATGGCACGCTAATGGCACGCCGCAGACCTCTGCCTTGCAAAGATCAAGGCTCCTGTCGGGCTGCGTCGCTCGCGAAGCCGTCGCAGCCTGCGGAGGTACTGTCAGGAGGAGGCTACGGGGCAGTCCTTTTGACATTTTCGATACGTGATCCGATTTTCCAAGTCCGGATCACCGACATAGTAGTTGACGGTTAAACCGCCGTCCGACCTCTCCCATCTCAAGATGTAACGCCCGCCGTTGGCGCTGGCGGCAAGAACGTCGATGTCAATACCGATGTCGTGTATTCGGCCCGGATTCCCCAGAAACCAGCGACCTTCCGCCGGTAGCTTGTCTCGCCCTGGCTGGAATCCCGGCGGAAGATCCTCCGGAAACGCATCGAACATGTGATGCGGCAAGTTCGTGGCCGTGAACAGGTGGTCCGACTTGAAGACCAACACTGAGTCGTCCCGCTCTTCGATCCACGTCCCCACCAGCTCCGATTCCGTCATGGGAATCGGCTCTTTCGCAGCAGGCGCACTAGGACCAGGGACCGCGCATCCGACAAGCATCACGACGGCTCCGAAGATAGCGAGTGAACCGCGTTGAGAGGTTTCCTGCCTCGGATCACGCGCAGTTGGCATTTTGGCAGGATAGCCGCCATCTGCAAGTGCATCAATGAGACGGCGTTAGGTGGAACCAGCTTTGCCAGCGGATCTCCTCGTCGGGCAGTCGTAGACCGTCCAGCCTCCCGGGACGGGGACAAGGTGGAGCGCCCTACCGGACGAACGACCTTGGCCCCGTCCCGGGAGGCTGGTAGCCCTTGTGATGCCCGATGAGGTGATCCGCGTCCGGCTGATCTCTGAGGAGGGTCGGGGTTCGGGGCGGAGCCCCGAGGTCTTCAAGCTCTTGTAGCTCGTAAGCATGGCCGGCCGGCCCGGCCGATGCCGGCCGGAGGTCGCCAGCAGGCCGGGGCCGGGCCGGCGCGGCCCGCTTGCGGGCCGCCTTGATCTGATAGAGCGCAATTCGGCAGTCGGTAGCGCCAGCCACTGTCCCGTCACGGCACATGCTTGACGTTCGCGTCCCACCAACTGCTTGACATGATCTTGCGTTCAGGGCGACCGGGACCTCGCGCCGTCGGCTACCGTCACGTCCGTGAACCGCACTGGGGCTCGCGTGATCTGAACAGGGAGGCTTGCCCATGCGTCGATGGCCGATGCTGGCGTTGGCGCTGCTGGTCGTCGCGGCGTCGGGCGTTTTCGTCGTGCGGTGGATGTCTGTGCCCAGCGGGCGGAAGCTGCCGGCTGGGCCGCTGCGCGACCAGCTCGCCACGCGGGTCGTGGAGGTGCTCGAACACGACCCGACCTTCCGGACCGAAGTCACCCGGGAGCCGGGTCCGCACCCGGTCTGCGTGGCGTCGGTGTTCGGGGTGGCACCGGATTGGGCTGACACCGTGGACGAGGTGCGCACCATCTACACGCAGGTGAACTGCCTGTGGTTGTGGCCCGCCGATGTCGCCAAGGGGCCGGGTGGTCTCGACTTCAGCGACCTCTCCGGGCTGGGGATGCCGATCGCCTTGCATCTGGGGCCACCCGTCACGTACGAGGCCCCGGAGGATGGCGAAGGAAACCCGGACAGCGTCCGGCGGATCTTTCCCAAATCGCTGGAAGCCGCCGCCTTCTCCCATCCCTGGCCCTCCGCGCAAGACGACCTCCGACAACGCGTTCTGCAGGTAGTGGCCTCATCGACGCCCTCGCCGTCTCCCTCGCCTTCGTAACGCCACTTGATCGCCAACGGGGGCGGGACCAAACTGGCCCGCGCCGCTAGGGCCTCTTCTTGGCTTCCCGGTGCTGCCTGCTAGGACGTCTGGGCCACATTGCTGCTGCTGGACAATCATCCGTCGGCGGGGCCTTGATCGACGGTTGTCCGGCATGGATGAGGGCACGATCACCGCAGGCGTCTCGGTCAATGACCTAGGTCATCCGTAAGACATGTGCTGGGACGGATCTGTCATTCCTGAAGGAGTGGGGCCGTGTCAACCCTTCTTGGTCGGACTGCTTGCGACCGGTTTGTGCTGATTCCCGGCTCGGTGCAGGCAAACGCCGGTAAGGGGTCGGGGTCAAGACTCGACCG
>NZ_JAGPYL010000213.1:0-5242 GCF_018070095.1 Micromonospora sp. U56 | reverse complement strand
CTACTGGCTCGACGACACCGAGCTGGCGGCGATGACGGGCCGCGCCCTGGCCGCGCTCGGCCGACCCCGGCCGGCCCTGCCGCTGCTGCGCGCCGCCCGCCGCGGTGGCCGGCCCCGCCGGGCGGCGGTCTACGGCGGTTGGCTGGCCCGCGGCCTACTTCAGCTCGGCGAGGTGGAGCAGGCCTGCGCGGTGGCCGGGGCCGCGCTGCTGGACGCGGTCCGCGCCGGGTCGGCGCGGGCCGCGACCCCGCTGGTCGAGCTGGAGCGGCGGCTGGCCGCGCACCGCACCGAGCCGGCGGTACGCCGCTACGCCGCGCTGCTCGCCGACGCCCGCGGCTTCCTGCCCCGCGGCCCGGTCACCGCCCCCTCCCGACCGCCCGCGCCCGGGCGGCGGGGCGGCACGGCGGGCGTGGCGGGCGCGACGCGCCGGCCCGGTGGGGGACGCGGCCGACCCCGACCGGCTAGCGTCGGTACGTGACCCACGCTGCTCCCGTCTCCCCCGTCGACCGCGCCGGTCTGCGTCAGCGCGTCGACAAGGCCCTGGCCGAGTTCCTGGCCAACCAGCGCACCTGGATGACCGGCGTCGACGACGCGCTGGTGCCCGTCGCCGAGGCGATCGAGGCGTTCGTGCTGGGCGGCGGCAAGCGGCTGCGCCCGGCGTTCGGCTACTGGGGGTACCGGGGCGCCGGCGGGGTGGACTCCGACCACGTGGTGACCGCGCTGGCGGCGTTGGAGTTCGTGCAGGCCAGCGCCCTGATCCACGACGACCTGATGGACCGCTCCGACACCCGTCGCGGCGAGCCGGCGATGCACCGGCGGTTCGCCGCCCGGCACCGGGCGGCCGGCTGGGGCGGCGACCCGGACGGGTTCGGCGACGCGGCGGCGATCCTCCTCGGCGACCTCTGCCTGGTCTGGTCGGACGAGCTGCTGCACTCCGCCGGCCTGGAGCCGCGGACGGTGGCCCGGGCCCGGCCGGTCTTCGACGAGATGCGCACCGAGGTCACCGTCGGGCAGTACCTGGACGTGCTGACCCAGGTCACCGGGGACACCTCGCTGGAGCGGGCCGGGAAGGTCGCCCGGTACAAGTCGGCCAAGTACACGGTCGAGCGGCCGCTGCTGCTCGGCGCCGCGCTGGCCGAGGCGTCGGCGGACGTCCGGGCGGCGTACTCGGCGTACGGGTTGCCGCTGGGCGAGGCGTTCCAGCTCCGCGACGACGTGCTCGGGGTCTTCGGTGACCCGGCGCAGACGGGCAAGCCGGCCGGCGACGACCTGCGCGAGGGCAAGCGCACCTACCTGGTGGCGGCGGCCGTGGAGGCGACCGACGACGCCGGTCGGGAGCTGCTGCTCGGCCAGCTGGGCGATCCGGGGCTGGACGAGGCCGGGGTGGCGCGGCTGCGGGAGCTGATCAGCGCCAGCGGCGCGCTGGCCCGTACCGAGCAGCGGATCATCACCCTCACCGACGCCGCGCTGGCCGCGCTGACCACGGTCGACCTCGACACCGAGGCCCGCCAGGCCCTGGTCGACCTCGCCATCGCCGCCACCCGCCGCGCCGACTGACCCCCTGCTCCTCCCCCCTCCCCCCCTGCCAAAGTTGATCATGAAGTTGTTGCCCCGACACGTCGGTGCCGGTGGCAACAACTTCATGATCAACGAGGCGTTGAGGCCCGGGGGGGTCAGAAGCCGAGGGCTTGGGCGCGGCGTTTGACCTCGCGGGCGTGGTCGCCGCCGAGGGTGGCGGCGGCGGTGCCGCCGGAGAGGGTGTCGTCGGGCTCGTAGAGCCAGCGCAGGGCGGCCTCGTCGTCGTAGCCGGCGTCGGCCAGCAGGTTCAGGACGCCGGGCAGGTGCTTGAGCGCCGTCTTGTTCGCCACCAGGTCGACGGGAATCCGGCGGACGCCGTCACGGCGGACGGCGACCAACTCCCGGTCGCGGATCATCTGGTGGACCTTGCTGATCGGCAGCTCGAGGCGCTCGGCCACGTCGGGCAGGGTCAGCCAGGCGGCCGGGTCGGACGGGCCGGCGAGAGCGGCGCCGGAAGCCTGGTCGGCGGGTACGGAATCGGTCACCCGACCACCCTGCCACGTCGCCCCGACCCGGGCGCAACGGCACCCCGGGTGGCCTGCGACAGCACGGCGGGACGGACCGGATCGCGTCCCGGCTGTAGCATCCTGTTCAACCTTCACCCTCCGGACACATAGACTGCCTGCCGATGGACACACAGGTCGCCGACACGTTGCTGGGCTCGCTGCTCGACGGGCGTTACCGCATTCGCGGGCGCGTCGCGCGCGGCGGGATGGCGACCGTGTACACCGCCACCGACGAGCGCCTGGAGCGCACCGTGGCGGTCAAGATCATTCACCCGACCCAGGCGCCGGAGGCCCGCGGCCGGACGGCCGGGTTCATGGCGCGGTTCACCGACGAGGCGAAGACGATCGCCCGGTTGACCCACCCGAACGTGGTGGCGGTCTACGACCAGGGCACCCACGGCGGGCTGCCGTACCTGGTGATGGAGTACGTCCGCGGCCGCACCCTGCGCGACGTGCTGGCCGAACGGCGCCGGCTCAACCCGGACGAGGCGCTGGCGATCATGGAGCAGATGCTCGCCGCGATCGCCGCCGCGCACCGGGCCGGGCTGGTCCACCGGGACGTGAAGCCGGAGAACGTGCTGGTCGCCGAGGCGCCCACCGGCGGCGTGGCGAACCTCGTCGACAGCGTGGTGAAGGTCGCCGACTTCGGCCTGGCCCGCGCGGTCGAGGCCAGCGCCGAGGAGGAGAACGGCAACCAGCTCATGGCGACCGTCGCGTACGTGGCGCCGGAGTTGGTCACCGACGGGCACGCCGATCCGCGCACCGACGTCTACTCGGCCGGCATCGTGCTGTTCGAGATGCTCACCGGGCGGGTCCCGTACGACGGGGACCGGCCGGTGGACGTCGCCTGGCAGCACGTCGACCGGGACGTACCGGCCCCGTCGACCCTGGTACCCGCGCTGCCCAAGGCGCTCGACGACCTGGTCGCGCGGGCCACCCGGCGCGACCCCGGCGCCCGCCCGACCGACGCCGGCGCCCTGCTGGCCGAGGTGCAGGTGGCCCGGGACGACCTGGGCAACCCGAACACGCACACCGCCGTGCTGCGCCCGGTGGGCGACGAGACCTCGGCGGTGGCGCAGCCGACCATGGTCGTGGCGGCGGTCCACCCGGCCGAGCGGCCCGCCTGGGCACGGCTGCCCGAGGGGGGCCAGCAGCGGCCGCACCGCCGTCGGGCCGCCCCGGAGTCGGACCTCGGGGCCCGGTTCGCCGCGCTGCGCACCCGCCTGTTGGGCAGCCAGCGCGGCCGGCTCTCGGTCGCCGCCGCGGTGGTGGCGCTCGGCCTGCTCGCCGCGCTGGGCGGCTGGTGGGTCGGGGTGGGGCGCTACACGGTCGCCCCGGAACTGGTGAGCCTGAGCAAGGCCGAGGCGCAGGCGCAGGCGGACCGGGCCGGTTTCACCCTGGTCTACGCCGAGCCCCGCTACGACGAGAAGACCCCCCGGGACAGCGTCGTGGCGCAGGATCCGGTCTCGGCCGCCAAGATCCTCAAGGGTGGCACCATCACGCTCACCCTGTCGCTGGGTCCGGAGCGGTTCCCGGTGCCGGACGTGGTGGGCAAGGAGTTCGAGCTGGCCGAGGTGGATCTGACCAGCGCGAAGCTGCTGGTGGCCAAGGGCACCCCCCGCTACGACGACAATCTGCCGGCCGGGGTGGTGCTGGAGACCAACCCGAAGGTCGGCGCCGAGGTGAAGCCGGGCACGAAGATCACTCTCATCCTGAGCAAGGGCCGGGCGCCGATCTCGGTGCCGAACCTGCTCGGCAAGAACGTCAACGAGGCGCGGGCCGCGCTGGCCCAGCTCGGCTTGGTGCCGGTGGAGACGTACAAGGACTCGGACAAGCCGAAGGACGAGATCCTCGGGCAGAGCCCGGCCAACGGCGCCGGGGTCGAGAAGGGCGCCCAGGTCCGGCTCGAGGTGAGCAAGGGCCCGGCCCAGGTGATCCTGCCCCGGGTGGTCGACCTGCCGTGTCCGCAGGCCAAGCAGCAGCTGGAGAGCCAGGGCTTCCCGGTGACCGTGCAGTTCAACCCGAACGGGATCGTCCGGTTCCAGAACCCGCAGGAGAACTCGCCGGTGCCGCCCGCGACGCCGGTCACGATCGGATGCCTGTGACGAAGCGACCCGTCGGCTCGCACACCCCCACCTCCGGCGGCCTGGCCCGGGCCGCCCTGCCGTACGTCGACGCGGCCGGCTCCGAGGTGGTGCAGGTCTACGTCTCCAACTCGCGCGGCTGGGCGCTGCCGGCCGGCGACCCGGCCCAGGACGCGCTCTTCCGGGACGGCTGCGCCGAGCGGGGTGTCCCGGTCTTCATCCACGCCTCGCTGCTGGTGAACCTCGGCTCCCCGACCGCGGCGACGGTGCAGCGGTCGGCGGAGACCCTGGCGCACGCGCTGCGCCGGGGCCTGGCGATCGGCGCCCGGGGCGTGGTGTTCCACGCGGGCAGCGCGGTCGACGCGGGGCACGCCGAGGCCGCCATGCGGCAGGTCCGCGAGACGCTGCTGCCGTTGCTGGACGAGGCGGCGGCCGCGGGCGGGCCGATGCTGCTGGTCGAGCCGAGCGCGGGCGGGGGCCGTTCGCTGGCCTCACGGGTGGAGCAGCTGGGTCCCTACCTGGACGCGGTGGACCGGCACCCCGGGCTCGGCGTCTGCTTCGACACCTGCCACGCGTGGGCGGCCGGGCACGACCTGGCCGCCGAGGGCGGCATGACGGCGACCCTGGACACCCTGGTGGCCACCGTCGGGGCGGAGCGGCTGCGGCTGGTGCACGCCAATGACTCCAAGGACCTGTGCGGTTCCACCCGGGACCGGCACGAGAACATCGGCAAGGGCAGCATCGGCGAGCCCGCGTTCGCCGAACTGATGACCCACCCGGCCACCGCCGGCGTCCCCGTGGTGGTGGAGACCCCCACCGAGAAGCACGAGGGCCACGCCGCCGACATCGCCACCCTCAACCGCCTCCACCCCTGATCCACCACAGCGGCCCGTCGGCCCCACCCGGCCCCCGCTCGCCTCGTTGATCAAGAGGTTTGCGTCAGTTCCGGGCCGGCGGCGTCAAGTGGTGAGTGCAATCGTCAGGGCGCGATGAGTTGAGCCAGGCGCTGGGTTGGGGTTGCCCAGCTCAGCGTCTGGCGGGGGCGGGTGTTCAGTTCGTGGGCGACTTCGTCGA
>NZ_JAGPYL010000212.1:0-5413 GCF_018070095.1 Micromonospora sp. U56 | reverse complement strand
TCGTGGTGGTGGCGCCCGAGTAGATCTGCACATCCTGGGCGTCGGTCGGCACCGGCTGCACCTTGATGGTCGGGTCGATGACCACCGGGAACACCCGCGCCGGATCGGCCAGCCAGCCGGCGTCGGCCGACAACGTGACCGTCGTCTGCCCGTACATCTGCTGCACCCGCTGGCTGACCTTGTCGCTCCACACCTTGCCGTGCGGGGACGACTTGTCGTCCTTCGCGTCGTACATGAACGGCGCCGGCATCACGAACGCGGGCTCACCGCCACCCGGACGCACCAAGGCGATCGAGCCGTCCGCCCGCTGCTGCGCGGTCAGGCCGGCGGTGTCCAGCGTGAAGGTGTACGACACCGGCCCGGTCGGGGCGCGGTGCAGGACGATCTTCTCCTTGAGTGCGGTGGAGGTGACGTCGTAGACGACGTCGGCCCCACCGGCGAGCCCCGGATAGGTGACCGTAGACCCGGAGACCTTCGGCGTCACAGCCTTCGCACCGCCGGCCAGGCCCAGCTCGATACTCCGGCCGTCCTTCTCGAAACGGGCCAGCTCCTTGGAGCTGTCACCGAAGAGGCTGGTAAAGGTGTTGGTCCGGTTGCCCTGGACGTACCCCTTCTCCGTGGCCGGGCGGACCTTCGTGTCGATCGGCTGGAACCTGCCCTTGGCGTCCCGGTAGTGCAGCGGCACCGCCGAGATCTCCGCCTGGGTACGCCCGTCGGAAAGCTGGTAGACCCTGCTGTTCGCCGTCCGCTTCCCGGTGAGCTCCTTGACCCGCTTCTGCGCCGGCCACACCTTCGCCGGCGGCGGCTGCTCGCTCACCGTCAGGCCAGCGCCGACCACCTCCGGCCTGGCCTTGCGCGGCCCACCGTCGACCAGGTCCCGCGCGGCGTTACCCAGCTTCGAGAAGAAGCCGTCGTCCTCCTCGGCCTTCGCCACCGGCACGGCACCGCCGCGCTGGTCGTCCGGCACCTCCATCCAGCCCACCGTGGCCACCAACGCCAGCACCAGTCCCCCGACAAGGGGACCTCGTGATCGCTTCTTCATCCGTGACCCTCCGGTCCATCGACAGACACGATGAGTAAGGATCCCGAGGTCAGATACATGATCTCCTATATTGGAGATATTTGACCAACCGAATGGGCTATGCCTGCCGTCCGGGGTGTCAGCCCTGGGGAAGCCGTTCATGAACTCAGGCGGTCCGTGTACCAGTGAAACGGACAGCAGGAGAGCTCGTCACGACGGCGGCGACGGTCGTCAGCGCGGCCCCAGGAACACCAGCGTCTGCGCAGTTCCCCGAGGCCCCCGGGATCCAGCGAGAGCTTTCGTGCTACGCCACCGGGTGGGAGCCCTCGATCTAACCACCCACCCCGTCCACACCCGACTCGCACTCAAAGGTTAAATGAAAGCCCTCGTCGAGCCGCTATTCGGCAAACGAAGTGGTTGCACCGAACATCGGGGCGGGCCAGGACGACCGAGAGCTTCAGCGCAAGACCACGTGGCTGGAGCGGGCCCTCACACACCAGCCCGGCCCCGCCCGCGAACCAGCAAGCGGTAAGCCCAAGGGACGTCTCGTAACTCGGTGAAGGCGTTGCCGGTGACTGGCTTGGTGCTCACTGAGCCAGGGCGATGTTGTGCAGGTGGGCGATGCCGGAAGCGGTGTCGGTCAATGTGCGGGCGGGGCGGCGGTAGGTGGGGCGACGCTGTTGGGCTGCGCGATGTGGATGGACGACCGAGCTGCTCGACGAGCTCGCCACGCTGCAGGCGGCCTGCGTGGTGGTCAGCAAGCAGCCGCGGGACAAGAACGTGCAGCCGCCGGACCTGCCCTACAAGCTGCGCCGCCTGGACGACCTCAACGCCCACACGCCCGGTCTCCCGGTCTGCTACTTCCCTCCGCTGGAGCAGCTGACCTCCCTGGTCGACGGCGAGCCCCCGATGATCGGGCCCGGGTGGTCGCTGCCGCCCCGCGACGAAGTGATCCCCACCGTGCGGACGATCGGCTTTCGCAAGGGCGCGGGCACCAACGGGTCGATGCCGCCGATCCTGCACGCCAAGCTCGCGCTGCTCGGCCGCCTTTGGGACCACGACGAGGACGACTTCGGGCCGGCCGACGTCACCGCGTTCACACCGAAGCGGCTGTGGATCGGGTCGGCGAACTTCACGGCGTCGTCACGGCGCAGCCTCGAGTTCGGCTTCTGGACCGAGGACCCGGTGCTGCTGCGCGGCGCCGAGGAGTTCCTGCTGGACCTGATCGGCAACTCAGAGGGCATCGACCCGGACGCCGACGTGCACATGCCGGAGCGGGCGCTGCCGGACTACGACGATGCGGCCATGGCGGAGGCGGCGGCCGAGCTACGGTTCCCCGACCTCGACGACGACTGACGGTTCCGCACCCGGTGGGCTCTCAGGCGGGGTACGAGCCCGGGTCGCCCAGGGCCGGCATCGTGCTTGCCCCGCGGAGCCGGCGGACTGGGCCGGAGCAGAGCGTCGAGGACGGCGTCGCCCGACGTCCCACAGGTCGACGTCGGTTTCCTCCCGCAGCTCGCGGACGAGTGCGGCCGGGCGTCTCGCCGAGGTCGACCATGCCGCCCGGGATCGCCCAGCGTCCGCAGTCGTCGCGGAGGATCTGCCGGCCGGGGTGCCGGTCGGTGACGACGATCGGGTCGACGGCGGCGTTTTCGTCCCATCGGCCCAGGCGTCGTCCCCGTCGGCCGGTGCACCCGGCCGGGTTGCGGCCTCGACCGCGACGACGTCGAAGGGCACCAGCGCGGCGACCTGCCGGGCGGAGTGGTCGACGTCTTCCGGATCGGTGGCCGGCTCGGCTCAGCCAGCGGCGACGCTGATGGCCAGGGTGCCGCCTGGGAGCAGCTTGGCCGGGGTCACATCGATGGGATCGTAGCCGGGCCAGGCACGGGCCAGGGGCGGAGCTGCGGCGGTACGGAGAGGCGGTCCAGCCGGGTCGTCAGGTGTCGTTAGCGTCTGCCGATCCGGCAACGCAACAGCGGCGATCTCGGTGTTAGACCTCGAGTACGGCATCCCGCACACCTCGAACGCAGCGCCGTCGGAGGCCCGGCCGAACCCGGTCGGGGCGGGGGCGACCGAGGTTAGTAGTCCGGTTCGACGACGATCGCACTGCCCTTGAGGACGACCCGGCCGGACACCACGAGGGTTTCCTTGCGAGTGATGGTGGGCGGGCTGGTCGGCGACGTGCGCACCGACACCTGGATCTCGCCGGGAATGTCGGTGCGGAAGGCGAGCGGGTAGTCGACCGCGCTGCTTAGTTCCACCAGCACAGTGGGGTAGCGGGTGATCGTGCGGGAAATCCGTGCGGCGCTCGGCTGGGATACGTACAGCATCTGCAGAGGGCAGCGGGCGGGATTTACGTCCCGACTTCCCGCGCAGGCGTCCAGGTGGATGCGGATCTGCCGGTCGATTTCCTGGCGCGCGTCCGCCCGTACCCGGGGCGCCAGGTCGACGCTTGGACCGCCGTAGGCGAACGCGGTGACCGGGTCCGCCTCGAAGAGTGGGTGCTCGGCCAGGGTAGCCCGGTAGGCGCCCGGAAACGCCACGAAGTCACGGCCGGACTGCGGGTAGGGCGTGCCGGCGAAGCTCAACAGGCCGTCCCGGACGGGACTGGTCACCGTCAGCCCTCCGAGCGGGTCCAGGATCAGCCACATGTCGCCATACACGCCGCCCCGGGCGAGAGTCACCCGCGCCTGCCGGGCTGTGCCCGCCAGCTCGAAGTCCGCCTGCACGGCCGCCCCTTCCTCCCCCTTGCGAAAGCCACGGGTGGTGGGCGGGGGAAGGCGGGTGACTCGGGCGTTCGCGGGCGGGGTGTAGCCGGGATTGCGCAGGGTGGTGTCCGTCAGCAGGGTGGCGTCTGAGCCGTAGACGGCTTGGGGAAAAACGAGGGCACGCGCCGCCCCGGCGTCCCGAGCGGCCAGAGCGGTGTAAAAGTCGCGCACCACGGTCTCCGGCGACTGCCCCTGCGGCGACTGCCCGCCCGTCAACAACACGATCGCGGACGCCAGCAGCAGGACCAGGACCGAGGCGGCGGCCAGGTACCGCCGGCTACGGCGGCTTGCCAGGAGGACGCCGAGGCGTCCCGGCTGGCGGCGGTGCGAGCCGCCGGCTCTGGTCGGTCGAGACGGCGCCATGCCAGCGCTCCGCGTCGCGGCGCGTCCGACGTCGCAGACAGTCCCGCTCTCTCCTTCCATTGCACCCAGTACGGCTGGCGGCGAGATGGCATTGCGCGGGCGCCGCACATATAGGAAAAGCCCCACCCCGATCGTCAGCAGTAGGAGGAGCGCCGCACCGAGGACGGCACCCATGATGGGTACGGCGGGGTGTCGATCAACGCCATCGCGGACCGGTGGATCCACCGGTCCGACCGCGGCGACGTTTGGGTCCGGATTGATGATGACGGAAGCTTCATCGTTGTCCGGGTTGCTGTCGGCCAGCGACTTCTCCCCGGAGTAGGGCGACTTGAGGTCCCCGTCCAAGGTCACTACGCCGGTGGTGTTCGGAATCACCTTATTGATCTTCAAGTGGAAGATCGCTTCCGACTTTGCCCCAGGTTCCAGACTCGCCCTGCTCGAACAGGCGTACGGTCCGGCTCCAAAGATCTCCTGCTCGCCGTCTGACGTCTGGCGGCCCGACGTACTCACGCACCGGTCGAGATCGTACTTGCTCAATCCCGAGAGGGGAGTTTCCCCCGGCGGGCCCGGTACGGTCTCCGTGCCGGGCGGCAGCGTGAACGCCCATGTAGACGCCGTCTGGGAGAACCCCATCCACTGCACCTTGCCGGGCCCCTTGTTGTAGATGCCAACGGTCACCTTGACCACGTCACCCACCTTGCCCGTGGCCGTCATGGTCGCCGCACCGGGCCGGCTGGCGAACGCCGCAACGTCGACCTTTGCCGAGGAGGCGTGCGCGGGGCTGGCACCGAGACCGGCCATCGCAAGGAGCACACAGAACAGAGCCAACCGTTCCGCCCACCGGCGCAGCGTGTACAAGAGCACGGATCTTCCTGTCTGTAGGCGGCGCCAAGGCACGATAGCGGCGATGACCGACTGTTGCTGCCCTTGGTCCGGCAGTGAGATCTGGTGATTCCTGTGCGTCGCCCAACCTGGCGGAGCGGCTGGGCGCCGATGGCCGTACTGGAACACGACCTGACCGCCCCGCATGTCGGTGGACAATCCCTCCCCCACGTCAGCCACATTGTCCAGAATTCTGATTTCCTCGTAGGTCGGCGAAGAGGTCGGGTGCGTCGAAGGGCTGTCTCGTAACTGGGTGTCCCGCACCGGGTTTGATGGAGACATCGAAACCTGGGAGGAACACCACCGATGCCCGCACCGAAGAAGTACAACGATGAGCTGCGTGAGCGTGCGACCCGGTTGGCGGTCGAGGCTCGCCGGG
>NZ_JAGPYL010000211.1:0-5662 GCF_018070095.1 Micromonospora sp. U56 | reverse complement strand
GCACGTGCTGGACAACTGCGAGCACGTCATCGAGCCGGTCGCCGCGCTGGTCGCCCGGCTGCTGCGGGACGCGCCCGGCGTCGCCGTGCTGGCCACCAGCCGGGAACCGCTCGGCCTCACCGGTGAGCTGCTCTGGGAGGTGCCGCCGCTGGCCGTACCCGAGCACGACCGGGACCTCGACGCGGTCCGGCGCTCGGCGGCGGCCCGCTTGTTCGCCGCCCGCGCCGCCGCGCAGCACCGCGGCTTCCACCTCGACGAGCGGACCGCGCCCGCGGTGGCGCAGCTCTGCCGCCGGCTGGACGGCCTGCCGCTGGCCCTCGAACTGGCCGCGACCCGGGTACGCGCGCTCGGCGTGCAGGGCGTGGTGGACCGGCTCGACGACCGGTTCAGACTGCTCGCCACCGCGCAGCGGGACATGCCGCCACGGCAGCGCACGCTGACCGCGGTGATCGGCTGGAGCTGGGACCTGCTGGCCGAGGCCGACCGCCGGGTGCTGGCCCGGCTCGCGGTGTTCAGCGACGGCTGCACGCCTGGCGCGGCCGAGCAGGTGTGCCGGACCGACCTCGACGCGCTGGCCCGGCTGGTGGACCGTTCGCTGGTGGCGGTGGACGACTCGGGCGGAAGCCCCCGCTACCGGCTGCTGGAGTCGGTCGCCGCGTTCTGCCTGGAACGTCTCGAGGACGCCGACGAGGTCCGGGCGCGGCACGCAACGTACTACACCGACCTGGCCGAACGCGCCGACCCGGAGCTGCGCGGCGCCGACCAGCAGGAGTGGCTGGCCCGACTCGACGCCGAGGCGGCGAACCTGCGCTCGGCGCTGGCCCACGGCGGCGGGCTGCGCCTGGCGGTCGCGCTGAGCTGGTACTGGTTCCTGCGCGGCCGGCTCACCGAGGCGCGGCGGGCGCTGGCGATGCGGGGCGACCCGGCCGAGGAGGCGCGCGCCGCGCCGTGGCGGGCCGGGTTCGCGCTGCTGCAGGGCGAACCGATCGCGCCGGGCGACCTGCGCGCCGCCCTGGCAAGCGACCCCGACGGCCGGGCCGCGTGGTTCGTCGCGAACGCGGTCATCGATCGCAGCGACCTGACCCTGGCGGCGGAGCTGCTGCCCACCACCGTCGACGACCCCTGGACCGAGGCGGCGGTGCTCAGCTCGCGGGCCAAACTCGCCCACGCCACCGGCGACCTGGCCACGCTGGAGCACGCCGGTACCCGCAGTGCGGCGTTGTTCGCGCAGCTCGGCGACCGCTGGGGCCGGTTGCAGGCGACCGACTGGGTGGGCGGCCTGGCCGAGATGCGCGGCGAGCACGAGCGCGCCGCCGCCCTGCACCGGGAGGGCCTGCGCTGGGCCGAGGAGCTGTCGCTCTGGCCGGAGGTGGGCAGCAAGCTGTCCTGGCTGGCCTGGCTGGCGGTGCAGACCCGCGACTACGGGCAGGGCCGGGAGCTGGCCGAACGCGCGTACCAGCTGGCGGTGGAGCAGAACGCGCCGAACGCGATGATCTTCGCGGAGATGGGCCTCGGCCTGGCCGCCCGCCGCGACGGCAAGCTCGACGTGGCCGTCACGCACCTGACCCGCATCGCCGAGCAGGGCCGCCGCGAGACGCAGCCCGCGCTGTACCTGCCGATGGTCCTGGTCGAGCTGGGCTACGCGGCCGAGCAGAACGGCGACCCGGCCGCCGCTCTGGCCCTGCACGTCGAGGCGTTCGACGCCGCGCAGGCGATGGAGTCCCCGCGGGACGCCGTCAACGCGCTGGAGGGGATGGCCTCGGCGGTGCGTTCGCCCGAGGTCGCGGCCCGCCTGCTGGGCGCCGCGGCCGCCGCGCGGGAGGCCGCCGGGGCTCCGGCCGCGCCGGCGGAGCGCGACGAGACCGACCGGGTGACGGTACGGCTGGTCGCCGCCGTCGGCCGGGAACGCTTCGAGGCGCTGGTCACCGAGGGCGGCACGCTGGGCCCGGGCGAGGCCCGGGCCCAGCTGGAGAGCGCGTCCGTCAGCGGGCCGCCTTCGGCCGGTACGAGGCGATGATCACGCCGCTGCGCTGCACCCTCGTGTCGACCAGCTCGAACGACGCCTTGAAGTCCTTCAGCGGTGCCGTCACGCTGTCGCCGCCCTCCAGCACCGGGTGGATCCAGAACCGGACCTCGTCCAGCAGACCGGCCGCGATCAGCTGGGTGGTGACCGAGCCGAAGCCGTACTGGAGGATGGCCTTGCCGTCCTGCGCCTTGAGCCGGGTCACCTCCTCGATCAGGTCGCCCTGCAGCACCTCGCTGTTCTTCCAGGTCGGATCGGTCAGGGTGGTCGAGGCGACGTACTTCTTGACGTTGTTGAAGTAGGCGGCGCCGGTGCTCGGGTCGCTCTCGTCCCGGGTCGGCCAGGCGGCAGACATGCCGTCGTAGGTGATCCGACCCATCAGCAGCGCGTCGGCCTCGTCGGTCTGCCCGGCGGCGAAGGCGGCGGCCTCGTCGTCGAAGTACGGCATGGTCCACATGGGGTTCTCGATGACGCCGTCGAGGGTGATGTAGGTCGAGTTGATGAGCTTGCGCATCGGGATCTCCTGGCTGTCGGTGGTGCTCTCCGGTGACACCCAGAACGTTGCCGGATCCCGCTTACGATCCGCTTCAGGCGCCCTTACGCACGCCGGACCACTTCCCCCGCCGGGGCGGGATTGCTTCGCGCCGGACCGGGTAGCCCGCCGGACAGTCCCGCCGAAGCGGAGGCACCCATGCCGATCACCCCGGAGACCGCCCGACCGCACGAGCAGCCGGAGGAGAACTCACGGCACGGCCGGCTGAGCGTACGACCGGGTCCACCGGTCGCCGCCACGGGCCGCACCGGCCTGGTGTCGTTCGACGCACCGGACGGTGAGCTGGTCGCCCAGGCCTACGTGCCGGCGCCGGCGGACGGCGGCCCGTACCGGCTGGCCCTGCTGCTGCACGGCGCCGGCGGGGCACCCCGGCAGGCCCTGGAGCTGATGCTGCCGGTCGCCGACGACCAACGCCTGCTGCTCGTCGCACCGCAGTCGGCCGCGGCGACCTGGGACTTGATCGGTGTCGGCTTCGGCCCCGACGTACGGCGGATCGACCGGGTGCTCCAGGAGATCGTCACCGGCTACGCGATCGGCGGCATGCTGATCGGCGGGTTCTCCGACGGCGCGTCGTACGCGCTGTCGATCGGACTCATCAACGGCGACGTCTTCGACGCCGTCCTGGCCTTCTCCCCCGGCTTCGCCGCCCCGCTGCTCACCCACGGCACGCCGCGCGTCTACATCTCGCACGGCACCGCCGACCGGGTGCTGCCGATCGACCGGTGCAGCCGGACCCTCGTGCCGCGCCTGCAGACCCTCGGCTACGACGTCACCTACGACGAGTTCGACGGTGGGCACGACGTACCCGAGGCCACCGTGCGCCGGGCGGTGGCCTGGTTGGCGCCCGCCGCCTGATCCGCGGGACCCGCCCCCACCTGCGTTGGAACCATGCCCGGCGCCGCTCACCAGCGGCCAGGTCGCCGGCCGGTGTCCCGGAGCCGGAACATCGGGCTGCCGCGCCGGGCGCGACGTTCGCCGGGGGGTGACATCATGTGCGCGAACCGGCCGACTGCTCCGCGCGGGGAAGGATGAGCTCCGTTATGGCGCACTTCGAGGCGAGGACGTCCACCGAACCCGGGCGGGCGGTGGTGCGGCTCGCCGGCGAGTGTGACCTCGCCGCCCGGGAGGAGCTCACGGCCGCGCTGCTGGCCGCCGTGGCCGGTGCCCCGGTCGTGCTGGTCGACGCGGGGGCGCTCGACTTCCTCGACTCCACCGGCATCCACGGCCTGGTCACCGCCCACCACGCGGCCCGCGCGGCCGGCGGCCGGCTGTACGTGGTCAACGCCCGCGGGCCCGTCGCGAACGTCCTGGCGATCACCGGCGTCGCCGACCTGCTGCGACCGCCCACCGACGACGGCGTGGACCCGCGGTGACGGTCCGCCGGCCGGTGGAGGACGACGATGTCTGACCGTCCCGCGAGCCCGTCCTCCGCGGTCGCCACGATGCCGTACGCGCAGGCCGACGACCTGGCGCACGTCCGCGCATTCGTCTGTTCCCGGGCCCTGGCCCGAGGGTTGCCGGCGGCCCGGGTGGAGCTGCTCGCGCTGGCGGTCAGCGAGCTGGCGACCAACACGTTGCAGCACACCCACGGGGGCGGCCTGGTGCGGGTGTGGGCCGAGGCGGGCCAGCTCGTCTGCGACGTCGTCGACCAGGGTGGACCGCGCACGGTGGCCCGCGAGATGCCTACCGCCGAGGCGATCCGCGGTCGGGGGCTGGCGATCGTCGCCCGGATCTGCGACGAGGTCGCCGTCGAGCCCACCCCGGCCGGGACGGTGGTGCGGCTCCGGTTCCGCCTCTGAGGACGGGTCAGCGCAGCACGCGCACGGCCAGGGTGCAGGTGTCGTCCTCCGGGCTGGGCCGGTGCAGCACGTCGCGCAGCCGCGGCAGGGTCTGTGCGTCGGGGTCACGGGAGATGTCGGACAGCGTCCGCATCACCGGGCCGAGCAGGTCGACCGGGTCGCCGGCCCGGCGTTCCACCAGCCCGTCGGTGTAGAAGAGCAACAGGTCGTCCCCGCGCAGCCGTGGGGCGACGACCGGATAGGTCGAGTCGGCGTCGGCGCCCAGCAGCATGCCCGCGGGCCGGTCGAGTTCGGCGGTCGTCCCGCCGCGCGCCAGCAACGGGGCCAGGTGCCCCGCCTGCGCCCAGGACAGCGACCGGGTCGCCGGGTCGTAGACGGCGACCACCGCGGTCGCGGTGATCTTCAGCTGCCCGCAGAGCCGGTTCATGTGCCCGAGCAGCACTCCGGGGTCCCGGATGCCGATCGAGAGCCAGGCGACCAGCGCGAACCGCAGGTGCGCCATCCCGCTGGCCGCCTCCAGGCCGTGCCCGGCGACGTCGCCGACGGCGAGCGCGACCAGTCCGTCGGGCAACGTCTGCGCGTGGTACCAGTCCCCGCCGACCTGCACGGCGCTCTCCGCCGGCAGGTAGCCGACCAGCACCTCGAGGCCGGCCAACGGGACCGGCTCGCGGGGCACCGGCTGGATCAGGTTCTGCAACTGCCGGGCCAGGCGATGCTCCGCCAGCGCCGTCAGCTCCCGGGTGTGCAGTTGGTCGCTGAGCCGCTCGATGGCGGTACGCGAGGCCACCCGGGCCGTCACGTCCTGCACCACGGCGTAGATCTTCACCGGAGCGCCGTCGGCGTCCCGGGCGACGTCGGAGAGGATGCGCAGGTACTTCACCGACGAGCCCGCCCGGAAGCGCACCGTGACGTCCGACGCCGCGCCGCTGTCCAACGTCTGCCAGGCGGCCTCCCGCAGCCGGTGGTCGTCGGGGATGATCGCCGCGGACTGCTCGGCCCGCGACAGTGGGCCCAGCGCCGGATCACGCTCGAAGATCCGGTACATGCCGGGCGACCACTCGCTGCGGCCGGTGATCAGGTCGTACTCCGCCCAGCCGAGGCTGCCCAGCAGCTCGGTGCGCTCCATCCGACGCTGGTGCTCGTCGAGCCGCTCCCACCACACCAGCAGGCCGCCCAGCACCCGCTGCACGCTGATGTCGAACAGCGAGTCGGCGACCACACCGGCCTGCTTGCCCTCGTACCGGAAGTCCGGTACCCGGGCCGGCACGCCGCTGCCCAGCACCCGGT
>NZ_JAGPYL010000210.1:0-5770 GCF_018070095.1 Micromonospora sp. U56 | reverse complement strand
CGCCGCCGCCCGTGGGGGGGGGCGTCCGCCGTACCGTACGGTGCTCGCCGTGACCGCAGACGATCACTCCTCGACCGGCCCCGTGGCCGTGCTCGCCAACCCCACCGCCGGCCGCGGCCGGCACCGCGGCCTGCTGCCCGCACTGCTGGAGCGGCTGGCCGCCACCGGCCGCCCGGTCGAACTGCTGACGGCGGGTACCCCGGCCGAGGCGGAGGCGGCGTGCCACGCCGCGGTCGCCGACGGCGCGGGCGCGCTGATCGCTGTCGGTGGCGACGGCACGGTCCACCGGGCGCTGCAGGCGGTCGCCGGTACGGCGGTGCCGTTCGGCCCGGTCCCGGCCGGCACCGGCAACGACTTCGCGGCCGACAGCGGCTTCCCGGTCGACCCGCTGGGCGCCGTCGAGGTGATCGCCGCCGCGCTGCGCGAGGGGCGCACCCGGCCGGTCGACCTGGCCCGGATGACCGGGGCGGACGGCGGCGACCGCTGGTACGGGGCGGTGCTCGCGGCGGGCTTCGACGCGATCGTCAACGAGCGGGCCAACCGGATGCGCTGGCCGCGCGGTCCCCGCCGCTACGACCTGGCGATCCTGATCGAGCTGGCCCGGCTGCGCCCGCGCCGCTACACGCTGCGCCTGGACGGCGACGTGCACGAGCTGGACGCGGTGCTGGTGGCGGTCGGCAACGGCGCCAGCTACGGCGGCGGGATGCGGATCTGTCCGGACGCCGACCCCACCGACGGGCTGCTGGACGTGGTGGTCGGCGGGCGGTTCGACCGGCGCACCCTGATGCGGGTCAAGCCGCGCATCTACCAGGGCACCCATGTGACGCACCCGCTGGTGCGCAGCTACCGGGCCCGCAGCGTGGAGCTGGCCGCCAAGGGCATCACCACCTACGCCGACGGCGAACGCTCCCTCGACCTGCCGGTGCGGATCACCGCCGTACCGGGGGCGCTGCGGTTGCTGCGCTGAGCTGGTCGTCCGTGCCGGTGCCCACCGGGCCGGCCGGTGCGGCGCCGGGGTGCTCCGGTCGGTCGGCGGTGCGCGGCGTGCCGGCCCGCACGGCTCCGATGCTGGCGGCGACCACCAGGGCGATGGCCAGCACCTCCGTCAGATGCAGGTCCTGCCCGAGGACCAGCCAGCCGGCGAGCGCGGCGAGCGCCGGGCCGAGGCTCATCAGCACCGCGAAGGTCGAGGTGGCCAGCCGGCGCAGCGCCAGCAGTTCGAGGGTGTAGGGCAGCACCGAGGCGAGCAGCGCCAGCCCGGCGCCGAGCGCCAGCACGGCCGGGTGCCACAGCCGCGTCCCGGCGTCGGCCAGCCCGAACGGCAGGGTGAGCAGGGCCGCCACCGTCATGGCCAGGGCCAGCCCGTCGGCCCGGGGGAACCGGCCGCCGACCCGGGCCGAGCAGACGATGTACGCCGCCCAGAGCGCCCCCGCGCCCAGCGCCAGGCCGGCGCCGACCGGGTTCAGCCGGTCGAACCCGCCCTGGCCGAGCAGCGCCACCCCGGCCAGCGCCAGACCGGCCCAGCACCACGCGGTCCACCGGTGGGCGGTCAGCACCGACAGGGTGAGCGGCCCCAGCACCTCCAGGGTCACCGCCGGCCCCAGCGGGATCCGCTCGATGGCCTGGTAGAACACCGAGTTCATGCCGGCCAGGGCGAGCCCGAACAGGACCACCGACGCCCAGTCGCCCCGGCTGTAGCCGCGCAGCCGGGGCCGGCATACCAGCAGCATGAGCAGCGCGCCGATGGCCAGCCGCAGCGTGACCGTGCCG
Organism: Micromonospora sp. U56; assembly: GCF_018070095.1. Lineage (NCBI taxonomy): Bacteria > Bacillati > Actinomycetota > Actinomycetes > Micromonosporales > Micromonosporaceae > Micromonospora > Micromonospora sp. U56. Next base: position 4,000 of record NZ_JAGPYL010000210.1, on the reverse strand, counting down.
GCCACCCCGGCCCAGGGGAAGAGCAGCGCGGCGACCGCCGAGCCGAAGTGCACCGACAGCGCGCCGCCGAGCACCAGGCCGACCGCCCCCACCTGGCCGGTTCCCCAGCGTCGCAGGATGCGGGCGGGCGTCGACGGGCGGGCGTGGGAGTCCATTCCCGCGACGCTAGTGCGCCGACCGGGCCGGCCCGCAGCCGGTGGCCCGCCACGTGCAGCCCCGCACACCGGCCGCGGCACTCGCCGCCTCACCGTCTCGCCGACGTGGCGGTCTCCGGCCCCCTCGGACACCGCCATGTCGCCGGAACGGAGCGAGTCTCGCCGCCGCCGGTCGCCTCACCGCCTCGCCGACCTGGCGGTTTCCTTGCCCCCTCGGACACCGCCAGGTCGCCGGAACGGAGCGGATCATGCGCGCCGGCCGTCTCGCTGACCCGGCGGTTGCCCGCGCGCCTGGATCCCGCCATGCCGGCGGGACGCAGTGGTCACGCTGGCCGGTCGGCGCCGGCGAGCCGGTCCAGCCACTCGGCGAGCAGCGCCCGCTCGGCCGGAGTGAGGTCGCCGGCCAGTTGCGGCAGCGCCGCGCGCAGGGCGACGGCGTGGCGGACCGGCCGGTCGGGTGGGCGGACGGCGCGGGCGGCGGGGCTGTCGGCGCAGATCGCGGTGACGACCGCCTCGCGGGTGGCGACCGACAGGCCCGGGTCGCCGCCCTGGATCAGGGTGAGGGTGACGCCGCAGCTGGCCGCGTGGACCATCTCGGCCGCCCGGTCCACGTCGACCCGCAGCCGCCCCGCCTCGGCCACCCGCACGACGAGCTGGCGGAAGATGTCGGCGGCCACCCGGGCGGCGGTGGGGCGGGCGCCGGGGCGCGGATCGCCGTACATCAGGGTGTGGAAGGCCGGGTTGGCGACGCCGAACCCGACGTGCATGTCCCAGCCCCGGCGCAGGTCGTCCACCGGGTCGTCGGCGGGCTCGCGGGCGGCCTGCGCGTGCAGGTGCGCGGCGAAGCCGTAGCTGGCGGCGGCGTCGAGCAGGCCGCGCAGGTCGCCGAACTGGCGGTAGATGGTCGGGGCCTGCACGCCGGCGGCGCGGCTCACCGCGCGGGTGGAGACCGCCGCCCGGCCGCCCTCGGCGAGCAGCGCGGCGGCGGCCCGCACGATCCGGTCCCGGGCCGACGTCTCGGTCACGATAGCGACGATAACCTCTCGGTGTTAGCGGCCGGCGCTAACGTGATTATCAAGATCCTGTTAGCGCTGATGTATTGCCGCAGGTCAGTCGCGCAGCGCCAGGTCGAGCACGGCGCCGAGGCCGTTCTCCCGGCCCGGATCGGCGCAGGGCAGCACCAGCACGGCGCAGCCGGCATTGACCGCGCCGGCGTCGGCCGGGGTGTCGCCCACCATCAGCGTCCGCTCCGGGTCCACGCCCAGCATCCCGCAGGCGCGCAGGAAGATCCCCGGGTCCGGCTTGCAGCGCCCCACCTCGTACGACAGGGCGTACGCGTCGACCAGCCCGTCGAGGCCCCAGGCGGCAAAGAGCGGCCGGATGTCGAAGCCGATGTTGCTCACCACCGCCACCTTCACGCCGGCCTTGTGCAGAGCGCCCAGGGTGGCCTCGACGGCCGGGTAGGGCACCCAGCCCTCCGGGACCAGCAGCCGCTCGTAGAGCGCCTCGGCGAAGCCCTCGATGCCGGTGTCCACCGTCTCGGCCAGCCCGGTGTAGGCCCCCCGGTGCGCGTACGGGTAGAGGTCCCGGTCGGCCCAGAGCTCGGCCAGCCGCGGCGGCACCCGCGCCGGCAGCGGTCCGCCCGCCCGACCCGCGGTGAGCAGCCGGTCGGCCAGCGCGGTGGCCCGTATCCGCTCCAGCGTCACCCCGCAGGCGGCAGCCGCCTGGAGTACCCACTCGTGGGGCTCCTCCACCTGGGCCAGGGTGCCGTGGAAGTCGAACAGGACCGCCTCCACGGCGCGGCGGGGCGGACCCGGGCGGACGGCGTCGTCGGCGCCGCTCGGGACATGGGGCGGTTGGGCATGATCCGGCACGTCGTGCACCCTACCGACCCCCACCGACCAACCCGGCGGACGGCCTTGGCGGGTAGCCGTGCGGAGTACGCACTAATCTTGAGGACATGTCGAGCCCCGCCGAGCGGTACGCCGCGGCGCGCCGCCGGGCCGCGCAGGCCTCCCAGTTCCCGGCGCTGGACGAGTTCGCCCTCGATCTGGGGTTCGATCTCGACGACTTCCAGCGCGAGGCGTGCCAGGCCCTGGAACGGGGAAGCGGCGTACTCGTCTGCGCTCCCACCGGCGCCGGCAAGACCGTGGTCGGCGAGTTCGCCGTACACCTGGCCCTGCGGGGAACGCCCGCGCGGCCGGCGGCGGCCGACGGCGGCGAACAGCCGCCCGCCCGGCGCAAGTGCTTCTACACCACGCCGATCAAGGCGCTGTCCAACCAGAAGTACCACGACCTGGTCGACCGGTACGGCGCCGAGCAGGTCGGCCTGCTCACCGGCGACAACGCGATCAACGGCGACGCCCCCGTGGTGGTGATGACCACCGAGGTGCTGCGCAACATGCTCTACGCCGGCTCGGCCACCCTGGAAGGCCTGGCCTACGTGGTGATGGACGAGGTGCACTACCTCGCCGACCGGTTCCGCGGCGGGGTCTGGGAAGAGGTGATCATCCACCTGCCCGCCTCGGTCACCCTGGTCTCGCTCTCGGCCACCGTCTCCAACGCCGAGGAGTTCGCCGACTGGCTGGTCACCGTGCGCGGCGAGACCGCGGTGGTGGTCAGCGAGCACCGGCCGGTGCCGCTGTGGCAGCACATGCTGGTCGGCAAGCGGATGTTCGACCTGTTCCACGACGCGGACGCGGCCCGCAAGCACGACGTGCACCCGGAGCTGCTGCGCTACACCCGCGACACGGTGCGCCGCCTGGAGCTGGGCGAGGGGCGCAGCGCCGGTCCCGGCGCGGGGCGGCGCGGTCCCCGCTGGCGCGGTCCGATGCGTCCGGACATCGTCGACCGGCTCGACCGCGAGGGGCTGCTCCCGGCGATCCTGTTTATCTTCAGCCGGGCCGGCTGCGCCGCCGCCGTGCAGCAGTGCCTCGCCGCCGGGCTGCGCCTCACCTCGCCCGAGGAGCGCGCCGAGATCCGCCGGGTGGTCGAGTCCCGGGTCACCGCCATCCCCGGCGAGGACCTGACGGTGCTGGGCTACTGGGAGTGGCTGGACGGGCTGGAGCGCGGCCTGGCCGCGCACCACGCCGGCATGCTGCCGGTGTTCAAGGAGGTCGTCGAGGAGCTGTTCGTCCGCGGCCTGGTCAAGGCGGTCTTCGCCACCGAGACCCTCGCGCTGGGCATCAACATGCCGGCCCGCTGCGTGGTGCTGGAACGGCTGGTCAAGTTCAACGGCGAGGCGCACGTCGACCTGACGCCGGGGGAGTACACGCAGCTCACCGGCCGGGCCGGTCGGCGCGGCATCGACGTCGAGGGGCACGCCGTCGTGGTGTGGTCCCCGGAGACCGACCCGCGGCACGTCGCCGGGCTCGCCTCCACCCGGACCTATCCGCTGCGCTCCAGCTTCCGGCCGTCGTACAACATGGCCGTCAACCTGGTCGGCACGGTGGGCGCGGAGCCCGCCCGGGCGCTGCTGGAGTCGTCGTTCGCGCAGTTCCAGGCGGACCGGTCGGTGGTCGGCCTGGCCCGGCAGGTGCAGCGCAACACCGAGACCATCGAGGCGTACGGCGTGGAGGCCGCCTGCCACCACGGTGACTTCGACGAGTACTTCGCGCTGCGGGTGGCGATCGCCGACCGCGAGCGGGCCATCGCCCGGCAGGGGCAGACCCAACGCAAGGCGGCGGCGGTCGCCTCCCTGGAGCGGCTACGGGTCGGCGACGTGATCCGGGTGCCGTCGGGCCGGCGGGCCGGGCTCGCCGTCGTCCTCGACCCGGCCACCGGCGGGTTCGGCGTGCCGCGCCCGCTGGTGCTCACCCAGGACCGCTGGGCCGGCCGGGTCAGCC
>NZ_JAGPYL010000021.1:0-66800 GCF_018070095.1 Micromonospora sp. U56 | reverse complement strand
GTGTAGCCGAGCAGCTCGCGCGCGCGGGCCGGGTCGGCGACCACGTGCCGTACGTCGGCGGCGCGGGCGCCGCCGACCACCACCGGGGCCGGCCCGTCCATCGCGGCGGCCAGCGCGGCGGCGAGGTCGCCGACGGTGTGCGGCTCGCCGGAGCAGACGTTGAGCGGCACCAGGCCGTCCGGGGCGGGTGCGGTCAGCGCCAGCAGGTTCGCCCGCGCCACGTCGGTGACGTGCACGAAGTCGCGGCGCTGCCGGCCGGCCTCGTTCACCCGGGGCGGCCGGCCGTCCGCCAGCGCCGAGCGGAAGATCGAGGCGACCCCGGCGTACGGGGTGTCGCGGGGCATCCGGGGACCGTAGACGTTGTGGTAGCGCAGCGCCCACACCCCGCCCCCGGTCTGCCGGGCCCAGGCGGCGGCGAGGTGCTCCTGCGCCAGCTTGCTGGCCGCGTACGTGCTGCGCGGCTCCAGCGGGGCGTCCTCGGGTACCAGCAGGGCGGCGAGGGCGCCGCCGCAGTCGGGGCAGGTGGGGTCGTACCGGCCGGCGGCCAGGTCGGCGGCGCGGCGCGGGGCGGGCCGGACGACGCCGTGCCGGGCGCAACCGTAGCGCCCCTCGCCGTAGACCACCATGGAGCTGGCCAGCACCAGCCGGGACACGCCGGCCCGGTGCATCGCGGCGAGCAGCACCGCCGTGCCGTAGTCGTTGTGGCTGGCGTAGTCGGGGGCGTCGGACGGGTCCAGCCCGTGCCCGACCATCGCCGCCTGGTGGCACACCGCGTCCACCCCGGCCAGCAGGTCGTCGAGCAGCCCCGGGTCCCGCACGTCGCCGATCACCGGGTCGTGCCGGCGCGACCACTCCGGAAGCGCGCCGCCGTGCGCCTGCGGCAGCAACGCGTCCAGGCACACGACCTGGTGCCCCTCGGCGACGAGCAGGTCCGCGACCTGCGATCCGATGAACCCGGCCGCGCCGGTGACCAGTACCCGCATTCCCGTCACGCTAGGTCAGGGCGGCGGCCCGGCGGGCCGGTTCGGGCCGGACGTCAGCACTCCGTAAGGAACCGGCGGTAAGCCTTCGGTAATGCGGCAAAGCGGGCCGCCGGGCGGGGTCGCCGTCTAGCGTCCAGCACGAGGGCCACCGCGCCCGAGCAGTCCCGCCGCAGGAGGTCCCGTGCCCGCCGACCCGCCGCCACCGCCCGGCGACCGGACGCCCGGACGCGCCGGGCCGGGCCGGGCGACCGACCGGTCCGGGCCGCGAGCCGCCGGGACGTCCGCCGGCGCCACCGACACCCACGGGTACGCCTACCCGGCGCGGCTGTGGCGGGCGCTGGACCGGCACCGTCCGCCCGGCGTCGACGCCACCGCCGACGCCTGGCGCAGCCCGGTACGCGGCCCGTGGTTGACCTCGGTGTTCGGGGCGGTCCTGCTCGCCGCCCTGCCGCTGGTGATCGTCACCGGGCTGCTGGACTGGATCGCCTACGGCCCCCGGCTCGGCCAGGCGTTCCCCCGCGACGTGAGCTGGCTGCATCCGCCCGTCTTCGACTGGCCCACCCGGCCGGCCTGGTTGTTCCGGCTCACCCAGGGCCTGCACGTGACGCTCGGCATCGTGCTGGTCCCGGTGGTGCTGGGCAAGCTCTGGTCGGTGGTGCCGAAGCTCTTCGACTGGCCGCCGGCCCGTTCGATGGCCCAGGTGCTGGAACGGCTGTCGCTGCTGCTGCTGGTCGGCGGGATCCTCTTCGAGACGGCCACCGGCCTGCTCAACATCCAGTACGCGTACCTGTTCGGGTTCGACTTCTACACCGCGCACTGGTACGGCGCCTGGGTCTTCACCGCCGCCCTGGTCACCCACGTGGCGATCAAGCTGCCCCGGATGGTCACGGCGCTACGCGGGCCGGGCTTCGCGCGTACCCCGGTGGAGCGGACCGGGCCGGAGCCGGCGGATCCGGACGGCCTGGTGTCCCGGCGGCCCGGCCCGGCGACGATGAGCCGGCGCGGGGTGCTGGCCCTGGCCGGCGGCGGCGCGCTGCTGCTGGCAGCGCTGACCGTCGGGCAGAGCCTGGACGGGGTGCTGCGCCGCACCGCGCTGCTGCTGCCCCGGGGTCGGCAGCCCGGCGACGGGCCGAACGGCTTCCCGGTCAACCGCAGCGCCGCGGCGGCCGGCATCCAGCCCGCCGACACCGGCGCCGGCTGGCGACTGACCGTGCGCGGCGGCGGGCGCAGCGTCGAGCTGGACCGGGACCGCCTGCTCGCGATGGCGCAGCACACGGCGGACCTGCCGATCGCCTGCGTGGAGGGCTGGTCCACGGCGCAGACCTGGACCGGGGTGCGGCTGCGCGACCTCGCCGCGCTGGTCGGCGCGCCGGAGGCGGCCACGGCGTCGGTCCGGTCGCTGGAGCGGGCCGGCCTGTTCCGCCAGGCCCGGTTGCAGGCCAACCAGGTCCGCGACCCCGACTCGCTGCTCGCCCTGCGGGTGAACGGGGTGGACCTCTCCGCCGACCACGGCTATCCGGCGCGGATCATCGTGCCGGCGCTGCCGGGCGTGCACTGCACCAAGTGGGTCCGGGAGATCGCCTTCGAGGGGCGCGCCGATGGCTAGGTTCCGGCGGGCCTACGGCGCCGCGCCCTGGCACCTGCTGCTCCTGCTCGGCTGCTTCGCGGTGACCGGCTGGATCGCGCTGCGGCTGGCCGGGGAGGGGTCCGCGGTGCGGATGCTGCTCTGGTTCCTCGGCGCGGTGATCGCCCACGACCTGCTGCTGTTCCCGGTCTACGCGCTGGCCGATCGGGCGCTGTGGGCCGGAGCGGGCCGTCGGGGCGGCCCGTCGGCGGTGAACCACGTCCGGGTGCCCGCGCTCGCCGCCGGACTGCTCCTGCTCATCTACCTGCCCGGCGTCCTCGGCCTCGGCGACGGCACGTACACCGCGGCGACCGGCCTGACCCCCCGGCCGCTGCTGACCCGCTGGCTGGCGGTCAGCGGGGCGCTCTTCGCCGCCAGCGCGGCGCTGTACGCGCTGCGCCGGCGGCGACACCGCTGAGCCGGGGGGACGCCGTCGGACGGCTGGCCGCCCGAAGTCAGCGCTTGGGCGACAACGGGTTGTCCATGCGGCCGCCGGCGGGGGTCATGACCTCCGGGGACGGGGTGGTGGCTTCGCCGCCGGAGCCCACCCAGTCGCCACCGGCGCCCTTGCGCCGCCGCAGCGCCGCGGCACCGGCCGCCCCGGCGGTGAGGACGACCGCCGCCAGCGGCCACCAGTTCCGGCGGTGCATCCGCGCCGCCCGCCTCTTCTGCAACATCGTCATTCTCATGCGTCCATTGTCCAAATCCGTGGGGGCGTCGGCGGCGAAATCGGCACCTACACCCGTTCGGTTGGCGGGTGCCAGGTCGGCGCGGACGGCCGTCCCGGACCGGCACGGCCGGCGGCCGGCGGCCGGCGGCCGGGTGGAGGTATACACCGGGCGGCCACGGGTAACCGGCGTTCCCGTTCCTGCCCGAAGGGCGGGCCCCGACGAAGGGAGATCGCATGACGACGGGTCGGGAATCACCTCCTGTATCCGGTGACGGATCGCGCGGCGGCAAGGTCGGACAAATCCGGCAGGAGGCCGGCCGCATGGGCCAGGAGACGGCGCAGGCCGGCGGACACACCGCCCGGCAGGCGATGGAACAGGGCCGGCAGGTCGCCTCGGAGGGCCGCCAGCAGGCCCGCAACCTGCTCGGCGAGGCCTCCGCGCAGGCCCGGACGCAGGCCGAGGAGCAGCAGCGGCGGGCCGCCGACAGCCTGCGCACGCTGGGTACGCAACTGCGGTCCATGGCCGAGGGCGCCGACCAGAGCGGCATGGCCGTCGACGTCGTCCGCAGGGGCGCGGACGCCGCACAGCAGGCCGCGGGTTGGCTGGACGAGCGCGAACCCGGCGCCCTGGTGCGCGAGGTACGCGACTACGCCAGCCGGCACCCCGGGGCCTTCCTCGCCGGAGCCGCGATCGCTGGGCTGCTCGCCGGACGGTTGGGGCGCGCCCTCACCGGCGGCCAGGACGGCCAGGGCGGTGGCGGTGAGGGCGGCAGGTTCGCCGGCGAGGGCCCGCCGGCGGCGGCCCAGACGCCGTTGAACGTGCCGGCGAGTCCGGGGATGACCGCGCCGGTCCGCCATGGTCCGATGGGCCATGAGGTGGGCCCATGAGCGCATCGCCCATGGGCCCGGGCGGGGGTTCGGGCAAGACCCAGGCCTCCATCGGTGAGCTGCTCGCCGACGCCACCCGCAACTTCTCCTACCTCCTGCGCAAGGAGGTGGAGCTCGCCAAGGCCGAGGTGCGGGAGGAGGTACGCAGCCTCGGCATGGTGGCAGGCCTGTTCGCCGCCGCGGCGATCGCGGCGCTGCTGACTCTGGTGTTCCTGTCCCACGCCCTGTGGTGGGCGCTGTCCAACGTCATGGACCAGGGCTGGGCCGCGTTGATCGTCGCCATCATCTGGGCGGTGATCGGCGCCGTGCTCGCCTCCCGGGCGCGCAAGCAGCTACGCACGGTGAAAGCCGTACCGCGTACCAAGCAGACCGCGCAGGAGATTCCGGACGCGGTCAGAGGCCGCTGAAACCGAAGGGAGACGTCATGTCCACCGATCCGGACCGGATCCGGTACGACATCGAGGCAGCCAGAGCGGAGTTGAGCAGTGACGTCGACGCGTTGACCGACCGGGTCAACCCGCGTCGGATCGCGGCCGCGCCGGTGAACCGGGCCCGTGGCCGGCTCAGCCGTATGGTCGACGCGATCATGGGCAACGCCAGGCACGCGCGGGACGTGGCCAGCCAGCAGGCGTCCGGCGTGACGCAGCGGGCCTCGGCCACCACGCATCGGCTGTCCGACACCACGCAACACCTGACCGGTACGGCGCAGCAGGGCGCCGCCACCGCCGGCGATCGGGCGCGGGGCCTCACCCACGCCTCGCGGGAACGTGCCGAGGGCAATCCGCTCGCCGCGGGCCTCATCGCCTTCGGCGTGGGCGCGCTCGCCTCGTCGCTCCTGCCGCCCAGCCGCAAGGAGCGGGAGCTGGCCGAGCGCGCCAAGCACCAGGCCATGGAACACTCGGACCAGTTCAAGCAGCAGGCCAGCGGCATGATGCACGGCGTGCAGGACAACCTGCGCGAACCCGTCCAACAGGCGACCGAGCAGGTCAGGTCCACCGCGGCCCAGGGCGTGGCCTCGGTCCGCGACACGGGCGTCGGGGAGGCGCAGCACATCCGCGAGGACGCGCGGGAGGCGCCACGCAGGTGGTGAGACGGCGCGGTGGAGACCTCAGTCCCGGTCGGCGGGGTCCACCCGGTACTGGTCGTGGCGGGCCCACAGGTCGACCCACTCGTCGTCGCTGAGGGTCCGTCCCGACGCGCCGATCTCCGCGAGCTCCCGGAAGTACGCCTCGCGGGGCGCGCCGGGGGCGAACAGGACCAGCATCGCGGCGGGGTCGGCGGTCTCGTTGCGGTAGCCGTGCGCCCGGCCCTCCGGCACGTGCAGGAAGTCGCCCGGTCGGCCCGTCACCCACCGGCGGCCGTCGTAGAGCCGGATGGTCCCGGCGGTGACGTAGAAGGACTCGGAGAAGGTCCGGTGCAGGTGGGTGTCGGTGCCGCCGGTGTGCGGCGGCAGCCGCCACTCGAACAGGCCGAACCTGCCCTGGGTGAGCCGGCCGGGGGCGACGAACCGGGCGACGCTGCCCGAGCCGAGCGTCACTTCCTCGGCGTCGGTGGCGGGGTGGAACCCGGGGACGGCCGCGGTCGCGTCGGCGAGGTGCGTCATGGCTGCTCCGTGGGTCGGTGGGGCCGTCGCCGGTCGGGCGCGACCGGGCGGCCGCCGGTCGGGCCGGGTCGGTGAGGACGCCACCGGGTGCGGACGCACCACCGGTCGCCCTCACCGAGGACGGTACGGCCGTCAGTGGCCCGTTGTTCAGGTCCAATACGCCGGCCTGGCGCTGGGCCATCGGGGCGGGATGCCTCGATCCGGTGACCCGCGGCGGTGTCGGTGCCGGCGGCCCGGCGTGCCGGCCGCCTCGACGAGGACGATCGGTGCGGCTGGCCTCCGATGGGCGGCCGGGTCAGGAAGCCTGCGGGGTGAGCAGGTAGTCGTCGGCCTCGGCGTTCCACTTCAGATGGACCACACCGCTGGTGGCGGCCGCCTTGCAGAACTGGAGGAAGCTGCGGTAGCCGAGCTTCTTCTCGCTGAAGTCGGGCCGCGCCCGCCGGAGCTGGTTCTTCAGGCCGGACAGCGCCGCCGCGCCGTCGGCGCCGGCCAGGTCCTGGACCACGGCGCGCAGCAGCCCGAACGCCTCTTCCCGGTCGCCGTGCTCGGGCAGGGAGACCTCCGGGTCGCCCTTGGCCGGGCCCTCCGCCAGCTCGACGACGTTCTGCTTGGCGAGGTGGCGCAGGAGTTCGCCGAAGGTGCGGAACCCGTAGTCGGACTCGGTGAAGGTCGGGTCCTTGCGCAGCAGGGTGCGCTTCAACGTCGACGCGGTCACCTCGCCGCCGGAGCTGCCCTGGAGTCCGGCCACCGTCTGGGCCACCAGGCCCGCGAGGGTGTCCACGTCGCGGACCGGTTCCTCGACAACCGCCTGGGGCTCGGGTTCCTGCTCGAGGCGTTCCTGCTCCACCTGCTGCGGTTCGGGGCTGGGCACCCGCGCCGGACGGGCCCGCCGGGCCCGGGTCGGCGGGATGTCGACCCCCTCCAGCCGGTCGTAGTAGAGGAACTCGTCGCAGGCCGGCGGCAGCAGCGCGGAGGTGGACTTCTCCACCCCGACGCCGATCACCCGCTTGTTGAGCTCGCGGAGCTTGTGGACCAGCGGAGTGAAGTCGCTGTCGCCGGTGCAGATCACGAACGTCGAGATGTACTCGCGCTCGAAGGCCAGCTCCACCGCGTCGACCGCCATCTTGATGTCGGCGGCGTTCTTGCGGGAGGCGCCCATGCGCTGGGGTATCTCGATCAGCTCGACGTGCGACCGGGTGAGCATCCGACGGTCCTCGTCGAAGTACGACCAGTCCGCGTACGCCCGCCGCACGACCACCCGGCCCCGCTCGGCTAGGGCGTCGGCGATGGGGCGGAAGTCGAAGGCCATGCCGCCGCGGTGGTCGCGCGCCCCCAGCGCGAGGTTCTCGTAGTCGAGGAACAGGGCGATCCGGTCTTCGTGATCCACGCAGGTCAGCCTACGCCCGGGGCCGGCCGGACGCCGCCGACGTCGCCCGGCGCGCCCGGCGGACCGCGCCGACCGTCTCGCCGGAGGTGGCGACCGCCCGCCGGTCCGGGCCGCCCCGCAGCGCCTGGCGCGGGCGGGCCGCAACGAGCCAGGCCGGTCAGCGGCCATCAGCCGCTCGTACTGGGAATGGGACTCATCGGCGGTGGGATTGGCGGCCCGAATGTCCGAGAATCGTTCACAGCAGTACGGAGATCGGAGACCGATGCCCGATCCACACGAGCCGGCGAGCCCGTCGTGGCGGTGCCGCGACTGCGGGCGCGAGTGGCCCTGCCCCAGCCGCCGGCAGATCCTGCTCGACGAGTACCGGCAGCAGTCGACCAACCTGCGGGTGTACCTCGCCACCTGCCTGACCTCGGCCACCCAGGACCTCGCGGCCAACCCGGCCGACCTGTGCGACCGCTTCCTCGGCTGGGTACCGCACCGGGTGCCGTCCTGAGCGGACCCGCCCCGGCCCGGTGGCCGGGCGACGGCGCCGCGCGGGTGAGCGGGTGAGCGGGTGAGCGGGTGAGCGGGTGACGCGACCGGGGCGAGCCGCCTGGCTCGCCCCGGTCGCGGTGTCGCTAGCGCTCGACCGCGACGTCCACCGGACCGACGCGCAGGGTGCCGTCGTTCAGCGGCGTGCAACGCACGCCGCCCCGGCGCCGCAGCGCCCGCCACCCGCCGGGGCCGATCGTGACGTCCATCCAGGCGCACGGGTTGGCCGGCCGGTTGACCCGCAGCCGGACCGGGCCGTCCCCCGAGTCGAGGACGAGCACCGATCCGACCAGCTCGTCCACCGCGATGCCGGTGGTCAGGATGTTGCGCCGGACCTGCACCAGGTCCACGCCCGGCGGCAGCGACTCCTGCGCGATCACGGTCACGCTCGCCGCGCGGTGCGCCGGCCGGCCGAAGTACCGGTCGCCGACGATGCCCAGCTCGGCCCGGAGCCGGACCTCGGTCACCAGCTCGCCGGGCGGGGCGGGCAGCGGGCCGTCGGCGGGCCGCCCCACGTAGCGGTGTACCGGCGAGGCCAGCAACTGGACGATGCGCGGCACAGCGGGATTCTACGGGGCCGACGGCGCCCGCCGGGCCCACTCGGGCGAGCGGGGACGACGATGACGACCGGGACTGCCTGCCTGCCGGTCGGGTAATGCGGCCGGGTGAGCGTCACAGAGATCGCCGACCACGGGCTGCTCGCTGACGGCCAGAGTGCCGCGCTGGTGGACCGGGACGGCTCGGTGAACTGGTGGTGCCCCGGGCGCTTCGACGGCCCGGCGGTGTTCGGGCGCCTGCTCGACCATGACGCCGGGCACTGGTCGCTCCGCCCCGAGGGCGACTTCACCAGCGAACGGGCGTATGTGACCGATTCGCTGGTGCTGCGTACCGTCTTCACCACGGCGACCGGCGCCGTGGCGGTGACCGACGGGTTGGCCCTGGAGCCGGGCGCGCGCGGCCACCGGGTCGGCCGGCACTCGCCGCGCGTACTGGCCCGGGTGGTGCAGGGCTCTCCGGCCAGGTGCGGCTCCGCTCGCAGTTCCGGCCCCGGTTCGAGTACGGCCGGGTGGTCCCGCGCCTGGACCGGCAGGGCGGCGAGGTCGTGGCCACCGCCGGCGCGACGCGCCTGATCCTGCGCGCCGACACACCGCAGTCCGTCGGCACCGGCGAGGCGTCGGCCACGTTCACCGTCCGGGCGGGCGAACGCCGGAGCTTCACCGTCGGCTACAGGCCTGCCTACGCCGCGGACGCACCGGTACGACTCGACGCCGCGCAGGCGGTCGACGACGCGGTCGCCGGCTGGCGGTCCTGGATCCAGCTGCACGACTACCAGGGCCTGTACCGGGACGAGGTGCGCCGCAGCGCGCTGGTCCTGGCGGCCATGACGTCGGGCATCAACAAGCCCAGCCTCTACGCCGCCTACGGCAGCAAGGAGGAACTCTTCCGCAAGGTCGTGGCCCGGTACGCCGAGCGGGACATGGCGTACGCGCGCGACGCGCTCGCCCAGCCGACCGCGTACGGGGTGGTGGCCACCCTGCTGCGCGACAACGTGCTCGCGCTGACCCGCTCCGACTGCCCGGCCGGGTGCCTGTCGATCCAGGGCGGCACCGCCGGTGGCACCGGCAGCGCCCCGGTCGCCGAGTTCCTCGCCGCCAGCCGGCTGACCGGGGAACGCGCCCTCGCCGACCGCCTCGCCCGCGCGGTGGCCGAGGGCGACCTGCCGCCGGACGCGGACCCGGCGGCGCTGGCCCGGTTCGTCGCGGTGGTCACCGAGGGGCACGCCGTGCACGCCGCGGCCGGCGTCGCCCGCGCCGACCTCGAGCAATCGGCCGAGATCGCGCTGGCCGGTTTCGCGGCGGCGGCCGGCATCGGAGCGCCCAGCCCCGCGCGCTGAGCCGCCGCGACGTCCGCGGCCCGGCGGGCCTTCACCGGACCGGCCACCGCCGGGGTTCGACCGCGCCGGCGCTACCCCACGCCGGTCCGCCCGGCCGCAACGGTGGCGCGAACCGGGCGGGTACGCCGGGGTGTCCGCGCTCATCGGCTGCTGCCATCCGGGCGCTGTGGTGCGACGATGACATCGACGGCATTCTGGCCGAGCGGAGGACTGTCGTGGCAGACGGAAACGACCCGGCGGTGAACCGGAGGCGTCGGCTGGGCCGGAGCGCCCTCCCGCACCTCCTGGCGATGGTGATCTTCGGGCTGCTCGCCTGGTCCGGGGGCAGCATGCTGCGCCAGGGGGTGGACGGGCTCGCCGTGCCCTCGCTGATGATCGGGGCCGCCGGAGCCGTCGGCGCCCTGCTGATGGCGGCGGGACGCCCGTCCCGGCGCGCCGGCCGGAGCGGACCCGACCCCCACCAGCTCGTCCGGGTGGCGATGGTGCTGGTGGCCGTCACCGCCCTGGTGACCGGCACGGCCCTCGCCCCGGACGGGATGGACCGGGGCTTCGTCATCTCCGTGGACGCGGTCCTCGCCGGCGCGCTCGCCTCGTACGCCCTGCTGGCCGGCGAGCAGCGCCGTCCGGCCCGGCTGCCGGGCTGAGCGAGCCGCACCGACGAAACCGCTCCCCCGCCGGGCCCACCGCCGGGCCCGCCGACCGGCACGTACCGGGCGGAAACCGGACCAACCAGCGGGCCGGCCGCGTAGCGTGGGCGACACGAGCGGCAGCAGGAGGGTGACGTGACGGAGCCGGAGGAAGACCGGGAGAAGACCGGCAAGACCGACCGGGTGCTCTACTCCCCTGACGGGGATCCCCACCACACCTTGGCGCAGGCGCCCCAGCCCGACGAGCACCTTCCGGTGACCGTCACGCGCGACGACCGGACCGAGGTCATCGACGACGAACAGTGACCGGCTGACGCCGCCCGGCCGTCGGACCGCCGGGACCCGACGCGCGGCCGGGTTTCATCGGGTGGCGTCCGGGCATCAGGTGGCATGTCGACCGACATCGACGCTCCGCCGTTGCCGCCGCACCTCCAGTTGGAGGTCACCTCGGCGTGCAACCTGCGGTGCGTCATGTGTCTGGTCCGGTACCGGCCCCCGGTCAACAAGCTCGCCGGGGCCATGCGGCCGGAGCTGTTCCACCGCCTGCTGGCCGAGCTACCCGCGCTGAACCGGCTGACGCTGCAGGGTCTGGGCGAGCCGCTGCTGTCGCCGTACCTGATGGAGATGGTGCGGGCGGCGGTCGCCCGCGGGATCACCGTCGGGTTCAACACCAACGCCACCCTGCTCACCCGTGGCCGCGCGGAGGAGTTGGTGGACAGCGGGGTCGACTGGCTGCACGTCTCCCTCGACGGGGCCGGCCCGGGCGTCTACGAGGCGGTCCGCGAGGGGGCCGACTTCGCCCGCGTGGTGGCGAACCTCGCCGGGCTGGTGCACGCCAAAGCGGCTGCGGGCAGCGTCACCCCGTGGATCCGGGTGGTGTTCGTGGCGATGCGGGACAACGTCACCGAACTGCCGGACCTGGTGCGTCTGCTGGCCCGCATCGGGGTGGACGAGCTGCACGTGCAGAACCTCTCGCACAACTTCTCCGATGCCGACCCCGCTGGCGGGTACGACGGCATCCGGCAGTTCACCGCGGATCAGGCACTGTGGACCGGGACGGACGCGGACCGCGCCGCGACCGCCTTCCACGAGGCGGGCGAGGCGGCGCGGGAGCACGGGGTGCGACTGCGCCTGCCGCGCCCCGGCGTCCCGGCCGACGCCGGCCCACCCTCGGGCCGGGGCTGTTCCTGGCCCTGGGAGGCGGCCTACATCACCAGCACCGGCGTGGTGCAGCCGTGCTGCATGGTGATGGGCGACGACCGGATGTCCCTGGGACGGTTGACCGAGCAGAGCTTCCCACAGATCTGGTACGGCGAGCGCTACCGCGTGTTCCGGCACCGCCTCCTCGGCGGCGAGCCGCCCGAGGTGTGCCGGGGTTGCTCGCTGTACCGGCGCGCCTTCTGACCCCGTGGGGGCCGCCGGCGGGTACCGGCGGGACGCTCACCGGTCAGTCCGCCCGGTGCAGCGGACCCCACTCGTGCGACGCCTGCTCCTCCACCGCCCGGTGGGCCTGGCTGAGGGCCGCCTCGCTGACCCAGGCCAGCGGCCGCTGGCAGATCACCAGGGGTTCGTTGTCGGGCCCCCGGCCGATCTGCTCGCCCAGCAGCACCCACGGACGTACGCCGGGACCACGCAGGTCCCGCAGGTGGCAGTAGTCGTACAGCCGGCGGGCGATCCACAGCCGCAGGGAACGGTCACCCCACCACGACTCCACGGCGAGCGGGTTGGCGGACAGGCCCGGCAGCTCCGTCCCGGTCAGCGCGTCCCGGCTGGACTGGCTGGCCTGCCGTTCGTCGGTCAGGTCCGCCTGCGGTCCCCGGGACCACCGCACGTACAGCGACTCGTCCGCGGCTTTCTGCACCAGGGTGACGAGCTGATCCAGGTCGTCGACGACCCACATGCCCACTTCGTTGTGTGCCTTGCTCACCCCGTCCATGTGCCCTGCCGGCCCCCTGACCATTCCTCCTGATTCCGGGCCTTTTGGGGGTCGGGCCGGCGCACCCGCACGTCTCCGGGCGGTCGACAGGTCCCCGCCCGCCGGCGACGGCAGCCGGCGCACGACGGCAGCCGGTACGCATGCGCCCAGCCGGTGCGGGTAGGCACGGGTCGACGTGTCCGTGACGGCGGCGCGGCACCGCAGGTCCTGCGGGGCGCCCGCCGATACGGCCCGAGCGCCTGCCGGGTCGTCACGGGCCGGATCCGAGGCGGCGGGAGTGCGCGATGGGACGCTACGACGACGAGGTGACCGGGCTCGCGGCGCCGCTGACCGACCCGGGCGACCTGGACGTGCTGCTGGACCGCGTCGGTGCCGCCCGGGTGGTGATGCTGGGCGAGGCAACCCACGGCACGCACGAGTTCTACACCTGGCGGGCCGCGATCACGCGACGGCTCATCGAGGAGAAGGGCTTCTCGTTCGTCGCCGTGGAGGGCGACTGGCCCGACTGTGACCGGGTCGACCGCAGCGTACGGTGCCGCAGCAACGCGCCGGCTGATCCGCGCGCAGCCCTCGCGGCGTTCGAGCGGTGGCCGACCTGGATGTGGGCCAACGAGGAGGTCGTCGACTTCACCCGCTGGCTGCGAACCCACAACGCCCAGCTGGACGCGACGGCGCGGGTCGGCTTCCACGGCCTGGACGTGTACTCGCTGTGGGAGTCGCTGCACGAGATCCTCGTCTACCTGCGCGAGCACGACCCGGAACAGGTGCCGGCGGCCCTTGCCGCCTACCGCTGTTTCCAGCCGTACGACGAGGACCCGCAGCAGTACGCGCTGGCGACCCGGCTGGTGCCGAACAGCTGCGAGAACGAGGTCGTCGATCTGCTCGCCGCGCTGCGCGAGCGGGCCGCCACCGACGGCGCGGGCCGGTTCGGGGCGTGGCAGAACGCCGAGGTGGTCGCCGGCGCCGAGCGCTACTACCGGGCGATGGTGCGGGGCGGCCGCGAGTCGTGGAACGTCCGTGACCGGCACATGGACGACACCCTCGACCGGCTGCTCACGCACTACGGACCGGGCGCGAAGGCGGTCGTCTGGGCACACAACACCCACGTGGGTAACGCCCGGGCCACCGACATGGTCGAGGCGGGCGAGGTCAACATCGGCCAGCTGGCCCGCGAGCGGCACGGCGTCGACCAGGTCGTCCTGGTCGGCTTCGCCACCCATCGGGGGACCGTGGTGGCCGGCGACGCCTGGGGCGCGCCGATGCGGGTGATGACGATGCCGCCGGGCCGGCGACACTCGCTGGAGGACGCGCTGCACGCCACCGCGCCGGCGGAGGCGCTCTTCGTCTTTCCCCGGGACGGCCGTCCCGACCTGCTCACCGACGAACTCGACCATCGGGCGGTCGGGGTGGTCTACCACCCGGAACAGGAGAGCTGGGGCAACTACGTCGCCACGGTGCTCGGCGACCGCTACGACGCCCTCTGCTGGGTCGACGAGTCCCAGGCCGTCCGGCCGCTGCACATCCGGCCCGCCAGCCTCGCCGAGCCCGAGAGCTACCCCTCGGGCGTCTGAGCACACCGGCCAGCGGCTCGGCCGGGTCGGGGCGTCCGGTGGGCGGGGCGGGACTATCGGACGGCGACGGTGATCTTGTCGAAGTCGGGTGCCGGCGAGTCCGGGTTGAACATCTTCACCGTGTTGGGCCCGGGTCGGAACGGCACCGTCACGACCATGGTGCCGACGCTGCTCCACCCGCCCGTCCCCGGGAAGGTCAGCGTGATCGGGGCCGCGCCGTTCACGCTGATCCGTCCCACGCGGGGGGCCTCGCCGTTGACGTACGCGATGGTCACGGTGGCCGACCCGCCGGTGCGGGCGGTCAGGCCGTTGAACTGCAGCGTTCCCATGTCGCGCCCGATGTTGCCCACCTTCTTCCCGCCGGAGCAGCCGGGACAGTCGTAGATCCTGATGTTGTCCAGGCCGTTCTCCGCCGACTCGGCCTCGTAGGACCGCACCACCACCGGCGGTGCCGCCGGAGCGGCGGGTGGGCGGGTGGCCGGCGGGCGCGTGGTCGGAGGTGCCGTCGACGGCGCGGCGGGTCGGGTCGCCACCGATCCGACGCGCACCTCCCCGCCGCCCCCGGCCGAGGTGGCCGTCGCCGGGTCCGGCGTCGGGAAGGCCGGATCAAGGCCGGTCGCCGGGCCGGCCGGGACGGGACGGTCCGCCGCCCGCGACCCCCCGAGGCCCAGATCCATGTTCACCGCCGCCAGCGTCAGCACGATGATCAGGTAGCCGACGCCCACCACGGCCAGCAGGCGGACCGGGCCGATCCGCCACATGCCGTGCGGACCGGATCCGTGACGTGGACTCACTCCCGAGGCTCCCCTCCGCGCGCCGAGTGGTGCGCCCGGCAGCGGAGACGACCCGGAGCCGGGTGTGACAGGTGCCACAGGATTGTAGGGGGCCGATCAACTTCTGGCCCGCCGACAGGTGCGTCCCGCGGGCAGCGTCCGGTCCGCGCGCCGCCTACTCCTCGATCTGGGTACGCGGCAGCATGGTCGGCGACCAGTCGAAGTCGTACCGGGGGGCGGCGACCGCCCGGGCGAAGGCCTTGGCGGCGGCCGGAGAACTGGCGATCCTCCAGTCCACCTCCTTGTTCGCCTCGAACCAGATCAGGCCGATGATGTCCCGGTGGCGGGGCAGCAGCTGGAAGGTCTGCTTGATCCACTCGGCCTTGCGCCCATTGCCGTCCGAGGCGGCGGTCTCGGTGATGACCAACGGCTTGTCGGTGAAGGTGCGGATCTCCTTGATCGTCTGGTTGAAGATCGCGTCGAAGGACCGGTACGTCGAGAGCGCCCCGGTGCCGTAGTACCCCGAGAGTCCGACCCAGTCGACGTAGTCGTCGCCCGGGTAGAGCGTGGAGAGTTTCGGGGTGGAGTCGTCCCACCTGACGTTCGGGCTCCACGTCCAGATGACGTTCTTGACCCCGACCGCTTCGAACACGTCGTGGACGTGACGCCAGGCCTTCACGAAGTCGCCCGGCCGGTTGCCGTTGACCGTCTCGCACCACGGGTACCAGTCGCCGTTCATCTCGTGGCCGAACCGGATGGCCACCGGGTAATCGAGTGACTTGATGCCCTGCGCCCAGGACCGCAGGTACGTGTCGAAGCTCCCCCGCGCGATGCGGGACAACCGGTAGTGGGGTTGGTCGGAGCGGACCCTGTCGATCTTGCGGGCGCTGAAGCCCTTCTTGCGGGCCGCCTGGTCCAGGCGGTAGTCCCACGGTTCCCAGGCCAGCATCGGCAGCATGCCCCGGTCACGGATCCGGTCGAAGAGCGCCCGGTCGAATGTGTCGGACGCCCACCCCGAGCTGAAGAGCAAGACCTGCGGCTCGCGCTTCGCGGCCGCCGTGAACCTGTTCACCGCGGTGAAGTCGTGCGGGCCCTCATGTGTCATGACACCGATGAACGCCTTGCCGGCCGGCGGGAAGAGTTCCGCAGCCGGTCGGGGCGGCGCGCTCGGTGCCGCCGCACCTGGCTCGGCCTTCGCAATCCGACCGGACGGGTCGTCCTCCGCCCCGGACATGGTGGTCGGTGCGATGGCGAACGCATAGGTCAGCAGCAGCGCGCCGATCAGCACCATCAGGACCCGCGGAACGGTCAACCTCATCGTTGCAGAACCCCCTCAGCCGCCACCCGCAACCTCGGCGGGGCGTTCCTCGCTGTCGGCGCAAGCGACCGCTCGGCCATGTCGTCAACCCGGGGACGAGGCAGGGTAGTACGGAACATCTAGTCCTCGAGTTTCGTGCGCAGGAGCATGTCTGGCGACCAGGTGACCTGGTAGCGAGGGTCGGCGACCCCCTTGGCGAAGGCTTTTGCCACGGCCGGTGAGCTGACGATGCGCCAGTCCACCTCCTTGTTCACTTCGAACCAGATGACGCCGATGATGTCCTTGTAGCGGGGCAGCAGCCGGAATGTCTGCGTGATCCACTCGGCCTTGCGCGCGTAGGCGTCGGAGGCACCGGTCTCGGTGATGACCAGCGGTTTGCTGCTGAAGGCGCGAATCTCCTTGATGATCCTGTCGAAGATCACGTCGAAGGGCCGGTAGTCCGAGGTGAACACAGTGGTGTAGTAGCCGGAGATGCCCACCCAGTCGACGTAGGCATCGCCCGGGTAGAACGTGGAGAGTTTCGGGGGCGAATCGTCCCAGATGTTGTTCGGGCTCCACACCCACGTGACGTTGGTGACCCCGGCGGCCCGGAACAGATCATGTACGTGGCGCCACGCCTTGACGTAGTCGCCCGGTCGGTTGCCGTTGACCATCTCGCACCACGGGTACCAGTGGCCGTTCATCTCATGGGCGAACCGGATGGCGACCGGGTAGCCGAGTGACTTGATCCCTTCGGCCCAGGACCGCAGGTAGCTGTCGAAGTCCCCGCGCGCTATGTGGGACAACCGGTACCGGGTTTGCTCGTTCCGTAACCTGTCGACCTCGCGGGTCGGGAGCCCCTTCTTGATGGCCGCTTCGCCCAATCGGTAGTCCCACGGTTCCCAGCCCAGCATTGGCAGCATGCCGCGGTCTTTGATCCGGTCGAAGGGCGTCCGGTCGAATGCGTCGGATGCCCATCCGGAGCCGAAGAGCATGACCTGCGGCTGGCGCTTCGCGGCCGCCGTGAACCTGCTCACCCCGGTGAAGTCGTGCGGGCCCTCATGTGTCATGACACCGATGAACGTCTTACCGGACGGAGGGAAGATTTTCCGGTCCGGTCCGAGCGACGAGCCTGGTTCGGCCGTCGCCAGGGCGCTTGGTCCGGCCGCGGCAACCCGGTCGGACGGCGCCTCCTTCCGGCCCTCGGCCGTGGTCTTTGACGCCATGGCGACGGCGTAGGCCAGCAGCAGCGCGGCGATCAACACCATCATGACCCGCGGGACGGTCAGCTTGGCCATGGCAAACCCCCGTTCGCCGCCACCCGCGACTTCGGCGGTCGGCGCTCCTCATTGCCGGCGCGCGCGGCTTGCTCGGCCGTGTCGTCGGGCTGCTTCCCGCGGGCCGTGATGTTCGACAGGAGCGCGATCAGCGGCGGACCGAGACCTGTCAGGAGGGTCAGGATCGGCCAGACGTGGAGCATGGTGAAGCTGGTGTTCAGTACGAAACTCGCGCCGAGCAGGGCAGCGGCGAAAGCCGCCCAGCAGAAGTGCAGCCGGAAGGTGCCGAGCGACTCGGTGGTGCGCAGCTTTCCCTTGGCCGTCACCACGAACCCGAGCTTCCGCCGAAGCAGCGCACTGACACCGGCGGCCACGTAGATGGGACCGGCGAACAGCGCCAGCGCCATGCCGACCAGGCCGATCTCCTCCCGTTCGTGGGGAGCGATGTTGAAGCGGCGGAGCCAGAGCCACAGCAGGAACCAGGTGCCCATGCTCGAGCCCCACAGCACCGACCACACGGTGACGTCGAGTTGGGCCGCGCCCACACCGGTGAGCAGGTACATGGCCGTGGCGAGGTTGCCCAGCAACAGGCTGACGGCGACACTCGGGTAGTAGAACTGGAGCAGGCGGTACTGCCAGCGGCGCCGCCCACGGAGTTCGCGCGGTGCGCGCAGCTCGGGGCGGATGAGAATCTCGCAGATGCCGGCCGCCCACCGCTTCTGCTGGTTGAAGTAGTCCGCCCACGACGTCGGGCCTTCCCCGATGGCCACCACGTCCGGGGTGTAGACGCCCTTCCACCGGTTGCCGGTCTGCCGGTTGACGGCGGCGTGGACCCGGATGCTGGTCAGATGGTCCTCGATGATCGAGTCCTGGTAGCCCCCGATGCTCCGCCAGGCCGCCGGTCGGTAGAGGTGGCCGGTGCCGGTGAGCAGCGGCGCGTCCAGCCCGTTCCCGCCCCGCGCGATGAGCCCGTTGTAGAGGTACTGCTGCACCGACGCGCCGTGCGCGACCCAGTTCTGGTGCATGTTGCCGTAGACCTGGGGCGTCACCACGAAGGCGACGTCCGGATCGCGGAAGTAGCCGAGGGTCCGTTCGAGGAAGCCCGGCAACGGGACGTGGTCCGGGTCGACGTTGGCGACCACGTCGTAGCAGTGCTCGTACTCCGCCCGCCAGGCGTTGTGGTTGCCCGACTTCGTCCGGGCCCGGAACTCGCCGCTCGGCTGGTTGTACTCCGGACGGCCCTTTCGGCTGAAGTGCCGCACCCCGAGCCGGGCGGCCATCTCCTTCACCGCCGGGTCGTTTCCCTCGTCGAGGATCCAGACGTCGACCTGGCCGCAGTACACGATCTGCGTCATCCTCCGCAGGGTCCGCTCGGCGACGTCGATCGGCTCCTTGCTGGGCACGATCGTGGTGAGCAGGGCCACCCGCAGGCCGACCGGCGGATCGACCGGGATCGGATCCTTGGCGTGGTACGCAAAAACCCAGATCACCACGTTCTGCGCGAGGCGGATCAGCTCCACGCCGACGACCACGCAGAAGCCGAGCCGGGCCGCCATCGTCTGCCAGCTCCCGATCCCGGTCACGCCCGGCCCCGGCACGTGTGCCGGGAGCAACAGCCAGCCGATGAACAGCACACCGGCCGCGCTGTTGACGAGGACGAACAGGGTGAGGATCAGCCGTGACGCCGGCGAGACGGCGTGGCGGAACTCGACCGCCGCCTCCGGGTGCCGCGGCGCGACCAACGGCCCGGCCGTCGTGCCGCACGACGCGTAGGCACGACGCGCTCTGACGTTGCGCTGTCGACGGTCGGGGGGCTGCTCCGACGAGGCCCGGGGCGAGGTGGCGGCCGGAGCGCCCGAGGTGACCTCCCCCGCGACGTGAGACAGCCGGGTATCGCTGGCGATCCCCACATTGCCCCCAAAGGACTCTGCCCGACACGAACTCGACCGGAGCTGATGCTATTCGGGCAATCTGCTCAAAGGGTGCATGTTGCTCAAATGGTCATGAGCCTTGTTCCGCCGGCCGTTCTCATTCACCGTCGGAGGCCGGGCGAGCCCCGTGCGGCGTCTCGCCGCCGACGGGCCGGGTCCACAGTTGAATGGTCCTCGCGATGTCGCCGGTCACCTGCTCGAGTCCCTCCGGCGCCGGCCGGCCCAGTTGTGCCGGCGCACCGAGCACCGCGATCGCCACCAGGGCGACCGCCCACCACCGGGCACGCACCCGGGCCAGGGCGACCGCGCCGAGCGTCGCCCACGCCGGAAGCGTGAAGAGCAGCACCTCCGGCCCCCAGATCGGCGTCGCCTGCGCGACGAGCAGCAACCCCAGCGGCGGTACCACCGCCCACGCGGTGTAGACGGCGGCGGAGCGCCGCAACGGAAGGCTGAACAGCGCCAACCCGAGCAGTACGATCCCCAGGGCGGTGACGCCGAACAGTTCCCGGGGGGTCGCGGCCAACACGTCCGGGGTGAGCTTTGATCCCCGCGCGATCGGCGCGCCCGGTGGCCTGCCGAACAGTCCCAGCGCGGCGGCCGCGGGTAGCGCACCCAGGAGCGCCACCGCCGACCAACGGCCGGCCACGCCGCGCCGGAAGGCGAACACGGTCCAGCCGTGCCCGGCCAGCAACAGCAGCGCGAGACCGTGGGAGAGGCCCAGCAGCAGCACCGCGGCGCCGTAGCCGGCGAAGCGGCCGAACGTCGGCCGGTCGATGGCCAGCACGAGCAGGAACGTGGCGAGCACGGCGGCGAACACCGTCAGCGCGTACGGCTGGACCTCCTGCGCGTACCGCGTCGACGTCGGCAGCAGCGCGAAGATCACTCCGGCCAGCAGGCCGACCCGTGGCGTGAACAGTCGGGCCGCCAACAGCCCGACGAGGGCCGCCGCGGCGGTGACGGCCACCATCGACACCGCCCGGACCCCCGGGCCCGGCGTGCCGAGGACCTCCGCCCACCAGCGCATCAGTGCTGAACCGGCGATGCCCCAGGCCGGGGCGTCCTCGGTGGGCGGGGCGGGCGCGCCGGCCCGGACGAGGCAGAGCGCGACCGTCACCAGTGCCGGTACCAGCCAGGCGGCGACCCGCCACCGGACGGGGTCGGTCGCCGGCTGAGGCGCCACGTCGTGGCCTTCGCCCCAGGGGTCCTCGACGTCGACCTCCGTCGACGCCAGCCGGGGCAGGACTATGGTGTCCGCGTCCTTCATCGTGTCTCACGCATTTCTGTCGGAACCGGCGGTCGAAGCCGTGGCAGGGGGCCGGCCCGAGGCGGCGCGAGGCCAGCGGTCCCGTGGCGTGGGCAGCACGCGGCGCAGGACCGGCCGGAGTCCTGGATCGAGTAGGAATGTCACCTGGAGCATAGGGAACACCGGCGGACACATAGCCCGTATGCGTCACAAGCACCGAATCGAGGATCAACCGCCGCTCAGCGGTCGTGAAGCTGATCGGGTCGCCGACTCAGCCGCAGGATGCCCTGGTCCCAGTCCCGCCAGCGCCACGAGAGTCCGGGCTCACCCGACGTTTCGCGGCGCCTGAGGAGTCTGGTGCGGGTCGAGGTGCGCGCGCAGCACTGCGGCGATCTCGCCCGCCGCGACGAGTTGATCCGGCGTGAGAGCGTCGACGAAGAGTTCGCGAATGGCGCGCAGGTGCGGAACCGTGGAGCGCCGGAACGCGTCGGCTCCGGCCGGCGTCAGCAGGACCTCCGCCCCACCCCGATCGGTTGCGCACTCCTGGCGGCGGATGAGCCCGCGCCGCTCCATCCGCCCCAGGTGGTGGGAGAGCCGGCTGCGCTCCCACCCGATGTGGGCCGCGAGTGCGGAGGAGCGCAGCTGCCGTTCCTGCGCCTCGGTGAGCGCGAGCAGCACGGCGTAGTCGCCCGGGGAGAGGGAAGACTCGGCCTGGAGGCGGGACGCGAGCTGGGACCTGAGCGCTTCCGCCGTCTCGATGTAGTCGCGCCAGGCCCGCAGCTCCGCCGCGCTCGGGAGCTGGCGTCCCTTCCGCCGGTCAGGTGTGGCTTTCGTCATCTTCCGCTCCTGGTTGACATGTCAATCCTGAGGCTAGCATGGTTGACGTGTCAATCGTCGAGGGCTTCCTGCGGCGAGATCGCCGCCAGGGAGCGAGCGTGAGGAGGAGACGATGACAGCTCAAGGCCTTGAACTGGGGCTCAACTCGTTCGGGGAGGTCGCCACCGACGGCGGCCGGGTCCTGAGCGACGCCGAGACGGTGCGGCTGCTCGTCGACGAGGCACGGCTCGCGGAGTCGGTCGGCCTCGACGTGTTCAGCGTGGGCGAGCACTACCGGGAGGGCCACAACGACTCGGCGACGCCGGTGCTGCTCGCGGCGATCGCGACGGCGACCGATCGGATCCGCCTCGGGACCTCGGTGACGGTGCTCAGCACCAACGACCCGGTCCGGCTCTACCACGAGTTCGCGACCCTGGACGCGGTGTCGAACGGCCGGGCCCAGCTGGTCCTCGGGCGGGCGTCGGCGACCGAGTCGTTTCCGCTGTTCGGCTACGACCTGGCGGACTACGAGCGCTTGTTCGAGGAGAAGCTCGACCTCTTCGTCCGGCTTCAGCGAGACGAAAAGGTCACCTGGTCGGGCACCGTACGCAGCCCGCTGGTCGAGCAGCGCCTGCATCCGCGGATGCCGGCGGGTGGCATCCCGACGTGGATCGGTGTCGGCGGGAGCCCGAACTCGGTGATCCGCGCCGCTCGCTACGGCCTTCCGCTCATGCACGCCATCATCGGCGGGCGCCCGCAGCGGTTCGCCGGCAACGTCGACCTCTACCTCCGGGCGCTCGAACAGTTCGGGCATCCGGTGCAGCCGATCGGGCAGCACTCGCTCGGCCTCGTCGCGGACACCGACGAGGAGGCCGTGGAGACCTGGTGGCGGTACTGGCAGCCGGTGGTGGCCCAGACCGCCGCGGAACGCGGCTTCTACAAGCCGGACCGCAAACGCTACGAGGCCGAGCTCGACACCGGCGCGCTCTTCGTCGGGTCACCCGAGACGGTCGCGCAGAAGATCGCCACCATGGCCCGTGACCTGCGGCTGAGCCGCTTCGACCTCAAGTACGACATCATGCACCTGCCCCGCGAGGCACGCGCGCGCACCATCGAACTGCTGGGCAGTGAGGTCGCGCCGCGGGTCCGGGAGCTGCTGGCGAAGGAGCCCACCCATGTCTGATCTCGAGTTCGGCCTCGACACCTTCGGCGACGTGCCAGAGGACGACTCCGGCAAGCTCGTCTCCTACGCCGCGGCGATCCGTCAGGTCGTCGACGAGGCGGTGCTGGCGGACGAACTGGGGGTCGACGTCATCGCCCTAGGCGAGCACCACCGGCCGGAGTACTCGGTGTCCACGCCCGAGACCGTGCTGGCCGGGATTGCCACGCGTACCTCGCGGATCCGGCTGGCCTCCGGGGTGACCGTGCTGAGTTCGGACGACCCGGTCCGGGTGTTCCAGCGCTTCGCCACGGTGGACGCGCTGTCGCACGGCCGGGCCGAGGTCATCCTCGGCCGCGGGTCGTTCACCGAGTCCTTCCCGCTGTTCGGCTACGACCTGCGCGACTACGACGTGCTCTTCGAGGAGAAGATCGAGCTGTTCGCGAAGCTGCTGGACGAAAAGCCGGTCACCTGGAGCGGCACCAAGCGTGCCCCGCTCGAGCGCGCCGACGTCTTCCCGAAGACCGAGTCGGGACGCCTCAACACCTGGGTGGGCGTCGGCGGCTCGCCGCAGTCGGTCGTGCGTACCGCCCGATACGGCCTACCGCTGATGCTCGCCATCATCGGCGGCGCTCCCGAGCGCTTCGCGCCCTACATCGACCTCTACCGCCGGGCCGCCGAGCAGTTGGGCACGACGGCGCACCCGGTCGGGATGCACTCGCCCGGCTTCATCGCCGACACCGACGAGGAGGCGAAGGAGCTGTACTGGCCGTACTACCGGGTCATGCGGGACCGGATCGGCGCGCTGCGCGGTTGGCCGCCGATCCGCCGCGCGGAGTTCGACGCCGAGGTGGAGCACGGTTCCCTCTACATCGGCTCCCCGGAGACCGTCGCCCGCCGGGTGGCTCGCGCGATCCGCAGTCTCGGCGTCGGCCGGTTCGACCTCATCTACACCGCCGGAGCGCAGCCGGTCAGCGCCCGGATGCGCGCGGTGGAGCTGTACGGCACCAAGGTGATCCCCATGGTCCGTGACATCCTGGCCAGTTGATCACAGACGCCCGATCGGAAAGCGGAAGGACGACATGAACGACAGCGCCCGGAGCGGGCCCCGGACGCTCGGCATCCTCGGTGCCGGCAAGGTGGGCACCGTGCTCGCTCGACTCGCTCTCGCCGCCGGTTACCGGGTGCTGATCGCGGGCTCCGGCGACCCGGAGAAGATCGCCCTCACCATCGAGGTGCTCACGCCCGGAGCGGTCGCCACCACCGCGGTCGACGCCGTGGCCGGCGCCGACATCGTCATTCTCGCCCTCCCGCTGGGCAAGTACCGGAGCATCCCCGCCGAGGCGCTGCGCGGCAAGCTCGTCGTCGACGCGATGAACTACTGGTGGGAGATCGACGGCATCCGTGCCGACCTCACCGACCCGCGCACCTCGTCGAGCGAGACCGTCCAGGCGTTCCTGTCCGGCTCCCGCGTCGTCAAGGCGTTCAACCACATGGGGTACCACGATCTCGAGGACGGGGCGCGGCCGAGCGGCACACCCGGCCGCAAGGCCATCGCCATCGCCGGCGACGACCGCGCTGATCTCGACGTCGTCGCGTCCCTGGTCGACCGGCTCGGTTTCGATCCGGTCGTCGCCGGCCCGCTCGCCGAGGGCGTGCGACTGGAACCGGGCAGCGAGTTGTTCGGCGCCAACGTGAGCGCCGACGAGGTGCGGGCCATGCTCGACCGCTTCGCGGAGTCGGAGCGCGGGCGGGTCGTCGCCCTGGCCCGGACGGCCACGCCGAAGGCGGGGTAAGCCTGGCGGAAGGCCGGCGGTGGTCAGGCAACCAGCCACGGAAGCGCCACCTCATTCCCCGTCGACAGGTCACACCGCTGGGCGGCTTCACCGCCCGGCAGCGCGCACGTGCCCGGGCCACGCTGGTCGCGCGGCCCGGGCCCTTGCTGCGCGGTCCGGGTCAGTCGACCGGCGGGGTGTACGTGTCGCAGACCCGGCCACGCTCCGCCCGGGTCACCGTGGTGCCGACGCACAGCCGGAGCCGTGGCTTGAAACCGCCCCACAGCAACTCGGCACGGGTCTGGGCGGTCGTCCTACCAGGAGCGCACAGCGCGGCAAAGGTCCGCCAGACGAGCTCGTCGGCCGGCCCGTTGGTGGCGATCTGGACCACGCCGCACCGCCCGGGAGCGTTGACCGCGAGCGTCCCGTTGACCGCCACCGGCGGTACCGGCTGCTCCGGGATGCTCATCATCATGTCGTAGCTGCCGTAGGCGCTGACCCCGGCGCTCTCCAGTGCGAAGTCGCTGTCGGCGGAGGCCGTGGCGGGTGACGCGCCGGCCGCGAGAGCGATACCGGCGACGACGACCGCACCGAGCATCTTGACACCGAGTGACGTCATTGTGCACTCCCTTTCGAAAGGGCCCACCGATCGGGCGGGCGAAATGGGCGGCGTCCACCGTGGTCGCGGGCCAGGGGTGAATGACACGACCACGATGACGGGACGCCGGACGGCGCCGGCCGATTGATGATTCGTCGGCGCCGGCCCTGATGAGATCGCATCGCGGATACGCCGTCAAGGAGGCCCGGACGGGTTCCGGCGGCGCGGCGAACGGCGCGACGGGTCCCTTTCGCTGTTCAGCGTCGACGCCGCCGACAAAAGCAGCGCCGACGGATGTGTCCTGCTTCACTTCGGCGCCGCTCCGCACGATTTCACGATTGTCGCAGCGAATTCTTCCCATCCACATATTCGCTGCCGGGCGACGCCGACGGCCGCCTCCCCGGCGGCGCACCGCAGGCGGCGAGCATCGAGCACCACTCAGCGGATCCCGGCGTCCCACCGTTGTCTCGCGCGGCACCGGTCGCACGTCCGACGCGGTCATGTCGCCAGCGCCGCTCGGCAAGTAAATGGCGAGGCCGCGGCTACGCCGAAATCACCGACAGACGAGCCGACCCGGCGAGTTCGGTGATGAAGGGAAATGCTCTCTCTTTATGCAGGGCGAAATAATGGCGATCGTTGAGCGGCAACTCCCACCGCTCAGCCTCCGGCAGCTCCCGAAGCCAGTACCCGCTTACCGCAGCGTCGAGATGTTCTCGACCTCGACCTAGATGGAGATGGGTTACGCACGGCCCGGTGAATTGGCTATCCCCGCCGTGCCCGTACGCCGTATGCGTCACCTCGGGGCAGCGGGCCGACGTCAGAGTTGCGGCCGGGGCGCAGCGCCGCGTGCCGCTGGCCGGGGCCGGCCCCGTCGCGGGCGGCGAGGATGTCCGCGACCGCTCCGGTGGCGAATCCGTAGATGGACTTGTGCAGGACGTCGACGGTGAGTTCGCCGCGTGGCCAGGTCTGCGGTGGCGCCCCCACGCCGGTGGCGTTCTCCAGAATCTGATCGTTGGTCAGCCGCACCACGGTGAACATCCCCGAGGCCCAGGCACCCCGCAGACCGGCCTGCGCCATGATGCTGCGCACCACGCCGACGAGCGCGCCCTGGCCGTAGTGCATCGCGAGGTTCCGCCACCGCGGCTGACGCGTCGGTGCCTCCGGCAGGCCGGTGAGCCGCGCCAGTACGCGGGCCGGCACATGGGAGTCGGGCCGCCCGGTCACCCGCTGCTCCAGCTTCTCCGCCGCGGTCATCACCGCCGCCCCCGCCAGTCCGGCCACCAGCCCCTGCCACACCGCGCGCTTGATCATGGCGAACCTCTACCCGCCGGTCGCGCCCCCACACCCGATCGGGTACGCGAGCCGGGGTCGTGCGAGGTCCCGAGCAGCATTGCGGCGCCCCAGCGGTCAGACCACCGTGAGGAGCAGCCTGCCCGGATAGGAGGTCTGCAGGCGACGGTGCGCCTCGGCCGCCTGCCCCAGCGGGAACTTCTCGGCGACGTGCACCTCGAACGGTCCGGCCTCGATGAGCTCGTTGAGGCGCTGCAACTGCCGGGGCCCGGTCTCGCCGTCGTACGCCTTGATCGTCACGCCGGGCCGCTCGCCCGGTTCCGGCTGCACCCCGTGGGGGTACCCGAGCACACCGCCGTCGCGCAGCGCCTCGGTGAGCTTGTCCAGCGTCTTCCCACCGACCATCGCCAGCAGGCCGTCCACGCCGTCCGGCGCCACCTCCCGGATCCGCCCGAGCACCTGGGCGAGGTCACCGTGACCGTCGACGGCCAGATCGGCGCCGAGCCGGCTCACCAGCGCCACGCCCTCCGCCCCGGACGCCACGGCCACCACGTTGAGCCCCTGCCGCTTGGCCAACTGCACGGCCAGGTGACCCTGTCCCCCACTCGCCCCGAAGATCAGCAGCCACGCGCCGGCGGACAGGCCCAGCACGTCCAGGCCCGTCAGGGCGGTCAGCGCGTCGGTGGGCATGGCACCCGCGTGCTCCACCGGCAGGCCCGCCGGCAGCTTCGCGACGTACTCGGCCCTGGTCGCCGCGTACTCGGCGTAGAAGCCGCCCTTGGGCCGGGTGTAGCCGTACACGTAGACCACGTCGCCCACGGCGACGTTGGTCACCTGCCGGCCGACGGCGGCGACGCTGCCGGCGGCCTCGGCGCCGGGCACCATCGGGAAGGTGGACCCCTCGGGCACCAGCGCGCCCTCCCGTGTCATGGCGTCCCACACCCCGACGCCGGCGCTCCACACCTTGATCAGAACCTCGTCGTCGGCGATCTGCGGCACCGGCAGGATACGCGGGGTGATCACCTCCGGGCCGCCGAACTCGTCGAAGGCCGCGGCCTGCATCTGCTCCGGCACGTCGCCGTCTGCCATCTGGAATCCTCTCCACCCCGGTGTCGTGCGGGCACCGCATCGTCGAAGGCAGCATGCCGGTGCACCCGCCGCCGGGGGCCCCTGCGCGAGCGCCGTTCACCCGGTCGGGCTACCGGCCGCGAGCCCACCGGGCCGGTCCCGTGGACCACCTGCGCGCTGCCGGCGCCCGGAACACCCCGGTCCGCGCACGGTCCGGCGACCGATCGGCAGCAGTAAGATCGCTGGCACCCCGGCGAAGACACGTCCTCCCCCACCCGGAGCCCGCATGTCCGAGCAGCCCGCCACCGACGTCAACCCCCGCAGGTGTCGTCGTCTGCGCGGTCAGGCCCTGGTCGGACTGCTTCGCCGGTGCGGGGCTGATCGTTCGTACCGGACTCTCCGCCCGGCCCTGGTCGTGGTGTGCCTGATCGCCGCGGCCGGGTTGCCGGCCGGATCGTCGGTGGCCGACGCCACCGGATCCACCGCCCTGCGGGTGCTCCAGCTGAACCTCTGCAACAGCGGCCGGGCCGGCTGCTACACGGGCCGATCGGTGGCCGAGGCCGCGGAGGTGATCGGCGTCGAGCTGCCCGACCTGGTCACCCTCAACGAGATCTGTCAGGACGACGTGGCCGCGCTGGAGCACGCGTTCGCGGCCGGCCACGGCGGTGGCACCGTCGTCTCCGCCTTCAAGGCTGCCGGTGACCGCCCTACCGGCGCCGTCACCGAGTGCCGCAACGGGCAGCCGTACGGCGTCGGGCTGCTGACCACCTTGCCGCGCCGTACCCGGGGCACACGGTGCACAGCGGGATCCACCCGACGCAGGATGTCACGGACCCCGAGGAACGGCCCTGGCTCTGCGTCCACGTCGCCGGCCTGCTGCACGCCTGCACCACACACCTGGCCACCAGTGCCACCGTCGCGCTCGCCCAGTGCGCCCACCTGCTCGACACGGTCGTACCGATGATCCGCAGGAGCAGCGGATACGTACCCACCGTGCTGAGCGGCGACCTCAACCTCCGGCACGGCGGCTCCCCCGACGTGCGGTCCTGCGTGCCGCCGGGCTACCTGCGGATCGACGACGGCGCGGTGCAACAGATCATGGCGACAACCGACGTCACGATCTGTTGCGGCAGGTCGATAGGCATGCGCGGGGCGACCGACCACCCAGGGCTGTTGGCCACCCTCACGATCGACGACCGACGCCCCGCCTGGGCCGCCACCGCGCCGCGCTGGACACCCGCCCGCGTCGCCCCGCCCCGGCGAGCACGCTGGACGCGGCACCGCGCCGGTCAGGCGCCCGTCAACGGTCGCTGACGAGCGCGTCCGGGGCCCGCATCCGCCACGCGTCGGTCATTAGCTCCCGCAGGCGCTCGACATCGACCTCGGTCAGGCGCAGCATCACCAGCGGCCACCCCTCGTAGCCCGGTGTGGTGAAGAAGAGGTCGGGCTCGCCGAGGAGGAGAGCCTGCTTCTCGGCCTCGTCGCCGACGAACAGCACCGCGACGTCGGTCCGGATCACCCGTGGCTTCCCCGGCCGGCGCTCGGGATAGGACCAGACGAATCCCTTGTCGGCGACCCGGAAGTCGAAGCCCTCGCTGTCGATCTCCACCGCGTGCGGCAGCGCCAGGGCTATCCGGCGGACATCATCGGCGTCTGCCATCGGGGTCCCTCCCGCGTCGGATCCTCACCGGGCCGAGGTTACGCCTCGGCACCGACATTGATCATGTGCGCGCACGTCGCCGGCGTCTCGCCCATCGCGGCGGAGGCACCCATCCGGTTTGCGACAATCAACAGGCACGGACACCGAACCCGGCGCAGTCCGCCACTCGACCAAGAAGAGGTACGTATGCCACTTGACCATGACGCGTGGCCGACGCTGGAGGAGCTGCTGCGCGAGGAGGGCGAGTTGGAGCTGCCGGCTCTGTCGGAGTCGGACGCGTACGAGTTGGGGATGCGGGCGGTCGCCGCCGCGCGGGAGCGCCAGCTGCCGATCTCGGTGGGTGTGTGGCGGACCGGGCGCCAGTTGTTCCACTGCGGCCTGCCCGGTTCGACGCTGGACAACGACGGGTGGCTGCGTCGCAAGGGACGAGTGGTGATGCGGTTCGAGCACTCGTCGCTGTACATGGCACGGCTGTGCCAGGACAAGCAGGTGACCCTGGCGGAGAGATTCGGACTGCCGGCCGCCAAGTACGCGGCCGCCGGGGGCGCGGTGCCGCTGCGCGTTCGCGGCACCGGCGTGGTGGGCTGGTTCGGCGTCTCCGGACTTCCGCAACTGGACGACCATCGCTTCGTCGTCGAGATGCTTCGCGAGACCTCGCGCTAGTCGTACACCGGGGCGGTAGGTGACCGGAGCCATAGTGGGCACGGATCGGGGTTGACGGGTCGCCACCAGCGGCTCGTCAACCCCGCCGATCTTGTCGGGGGCGGCGGTTAGCGTGTGGTCACTGTCGCCGCGCCGGCCACGTCGGGCCGGTCGCTGACCCCTCGGAGGCCCCCATGTCGCAGGAGACGACCTACCTCGAACTGTCCGAAGTGGACGGTGCGCACAAGTTCTACGAGGTCGTCGTCGAGGACGCCACGCTGACCGTGCGCTACGGCCGGATCGGCGACCAGGGGCAGGTCAAGGCGAGCGCCTATCCGGACAACGCGCGGGCCCGGGCGGCGGCGGCGAAGAAGATCGGGGAGAAGGTCCGCAAGGGGTACGCCCCGGCGGTCCCCGGCGTCAGACAGAAGCGCAGCGTCTCCCGACGCCAGATCGTCAGCACCCGCTCCACCGCCCGCACCGCCCCGGTGCTGTGGCGCTACGACTCCGGTGCCCCCGCCTTCGGCATCTTCGTCGACGGGCAGCACTGCATGGTGGGCAACGAGCACGGGGTGATCACCACCCTCGGCCACGACGCCCGGGTGCGCAGCCAGGTCCGCCTCCCCGACGGGGTGAAGTGCATCGTCGCCGACGACGCCTGGATCTACGCCGGCTGCGACGACGGCAACGTCTACGACCTCTCCGGCAAGGTGCCCCGGGTGGCGTACGCGATCGCCCCGGAAATCGACATCTACTGGCTGGACATTCACGACGGCGTCCTGGGCGTCTCGGACGCCGACGGCGGGATCGCCGCCATCGACCACGAGGACGAGTTCCTCTGGCGCCGGCCCGGGCGGGGCCGCTCCGCCTGGATGGTGCGCTGCGACACCGACGCGCTCTACCACGGCCATTCCCAGGGGGTGACCGGCTACGACTGGCGTACCGGCCGCGAGCTCTGGCACACCAGCACCGGCTCGGTGCTCTTCGGGTGGCAGGAGCGCGGCAGCGTGTTCGCCGGGACGAGCACCCGCGAGGTGGTGCGGCTGGCCAAGGACGGTCGGGCCGAACGCCGCTACCGGTGCGACGCCCCGGTCTTCTCCTGCGCGACCGCGGCGGGCGGCCGGTACGTCTTCGCCGGCGACAGCCAGTCCTCGATCTACTGCTTCGACGCGGCGGGCACCCGACTGTGGAAGCTCGGCACCGGCTGCGGCTCGGCGTACTCCATGCAGTACCACGACGATCGGCTCTATGTCGTCACCACCGGCGGCCATCTGGCCTGTATCGACGCCAGCGAGCCGGCGATCCGGGCGGCCCAGGTCGGCGACGTGCCGCAGGTGCTGGACGTCAAGGCGCCCCGCCAGGCACCGCGGACCGTGCAGCCGACGGTGGTCGAGGTGACCAGCGACGCCGGCGCGGGCGTCGTCGTGCAGTGCCTGGACGATCGTGGCCGGCTGCGGGTCCAGGTGGTTTCCGACGGCTACCGGCGTGACTGGTCGGTGCAGTTCCCCAAGGGCATCCGCGAGCCGGGCGCCCGCTACCTGGTGACCGAGGTCCGCGAGTCCGGTCGAGGCGGGTTCTACCGGGCGTACGGCGACATCCGCCGGCTGCGCTGAGCACGCACGCCTGCCGCCGTCGTTGTTGATCGGTCAGGTGCGGGCGGGTGACCACCCGTCGGCGACGAGGAGGGAGGCGTCGATGCCCTCGCCGTCGAAGAGCACCCCGTCCCGGTCCCCCGCGACGACCCGGTCGACGTACACGCCACGACCCTGGCCGGAGCCGTCGGTGCTGCTGCTCCACCGCAGGTGGGTCGCCTGGTCGGGCAGCGCCAC
Organism: Micromonospora sp. U56; assembly: GCF_018070095.1. Taxonomy (NCBI): domain Bacteria; kingdom Bacillati; phylum Actinomycetota; class Actinomycetes; order Micromonosporales; family Micromonosporaceae; genus Micromonospora; species Micromonospora sp. U56. Next base: position 35,705 of record NZ_JAGPYL010000021.1, on the reverse strand, counting down.
CGAGGCCTGCCACCAGGCCCGGCCGCCGTACCCGGTGACCGTGCCGTCGCTGGTCCAGCGTCGGTCGCCGTGCCGCAGCAGCATCCGCGCCGGAGCCCATGTCTGCCCTCCGTCGGTGGAGACCTCGAACCGCGTGCTGTCGTAGCGGGGCTCGGTGTCGTACCAGAGCAGGAAGTTCGCGGTGCCGCCCTGCGCGGCCCGGCGCAGCGGGGCGGTGAGGGTGACCGTCGCGAGGTCGCGCGGGTCGGCCCGCCAGGCCTCCCGCGACCGGGGCCGCACCGGCATCGCCTCGGCGAGGTCGCGGGCGACCGCGCGCCGGGCGACGTTGTTGCTCCCCCAGCCGCGGTCGGGGTGCACCCGGTTGCTCAGCAGGATGAGGAACGAGTGGGAGAGCGGGTCGATGACGAGGGACGTGCCGGTGAAGCCGGTGTGCCCGAACGCCACCGGGGAGGAGAGTCCCATCATGTACCAGTGCTTGTTGAGCTCGAAGCCGAGCCCGCGATCGCTCTCCGGGTAGGCCGCCTCCAGCGGCGCGTTGTAGTTGACCAGCATCGCGCGCACCGTGTCCGGCCGGAGGATCCGTCGCCCGCGGTACTCGCCGCCGTTGAGCAGTGACTGGCAGAGCAGCGACAGGTCGGCAGCGGTGGAGAAGACCCCGGCGTGCCCGGCCACGCCCCCGAGCGACCAGGCATTCTCGTCGTGCACCTCGCCCCAGACCATGCCGCGCCCGGCGTACGGCTGGTACTCGGTGGCGGCGATCCGCGACCGCAGCTCCGGCCCCGGGTTGTAGCCGGTGTCGGTCATGCCCAGCGGCGCGGTGACGCCGTCGCGGACCAGGTCGGCCAACGGCCGCCCGGCGACCCGTTCCACCAGCACGCCCAGTGCGATCAGGCCGAGGTCGGAGTAGACGTAGCGGGTGCCGGGCGTCGCCCCGGCCGCGAGCGGCGTGGCCAACGCGGCGGCGAACCGCTCGGCCGGCGTCGGGTACCTGCTCCACAGTGGCGTGAAGGCGGGCAGACCCGAGGTGTGGGTCAGCAGCATCCGTACCGTGACCGCCTCCTTGCCGCCGGCCGCGAACTCCGGGACATAGCGGGCGACCGGGGCGTCCAGCTCCACCCGCCCCCGCTCGACCTGCTGCATGGTGACGATCGTGGTGAACAGCTTCGACACCGAGGCCAGGTCGAAGACGGTGTCGGGCCGCATCGGGATCTGCTGGTCGGCGGGAAGCTCCACCGCGACCCGCCCGGGCGGCGGTCCGACGGCGGCGTACCGGACCGCGGTGCCCACGGCGGCGTGCTGCACCACCACGCCGTCCTTGGCCGCCAGGACCACCGCGCCCGCGTACGCCGGATATCCGGGGTGGTCCGGCGTCGGCTGGAGATAGGCCGCCAGGTCGGCGGGGAGGCGATCCACGGGCGCGGGGAGCAGACCGACCTCGCGGGCGCTGCCGGGCCGCAGCGTGTCCTGCCGGAAGTGGATGTCGGCGGGGGTGACGGCCGGCGGCCCGGCCTCTTCGCGCAGCGGCGCGCCGGCCGCCCCGGTGGCCGGCGCGGTCGTACCGAGGATGGCCACGGCCAGGCCCAGCGCGAGCCGGCGGAGCGCGGGCGGGCGGTGCAGCGGGCGGGACGACGTGGTCATGCCACACTCCTCAGTAGAGCAGGTAGGGCTGGCGCTGGCGGTCGAACGCGGCCAGCTCGTCGGCCCAGGCGCCGACGACGTCGTCCACGTCGGCCCCGGCGTCGATCTGGGTACGCAGCCGGGGCGACCCGGTGAGCTTGTCGATCCAGTACGGGCGGACGGCGTCCCAGGAGTCGCGCCGCCAGGTGAACGCGGGGTACTTGTGCGCCTCCACCAGCATCGCCACCGCGGTACGGATCGGGTCGTACACCGCCCGGTCGACGACCTTGACCTCGACGCCGGCGCAGAGCTTGTTCAACAGCGCCGGCTTCTGCCCGGCCGAGGTCGGTGCGAAGTACGCCTCGCGGAACTCGACTCCGGGCAGATCCCGGGCGTTGAGGCGCTCGCTCCAATGGTGGTCGAAGTCGGTCGCCAGCCCGCCGATCAGCTCGAACGGACGGCAGGTGCCGCGGCCTTCGGTGATCGACGCGACGCCCTCGAAGAGGCCGGTACCCGGGTAGACCAGCGCGGTGTCCGGGGTGGGCATGTTCGGACTGGGCATCACCCAGGGCACGTCGGTGTCGACGGCGAGGCGGTCCCGCTTCCAGTGCTCGCACCGCACCACGTGCAGGTCCACCGGTCGCCCGGCTTCGACGGGCAGGAACGTGCCGTTGAAGAACCGGGCCAGTTCCCCGACGGTCATCCCGTGCTGCTGGACGATCTCCTTGAGGCCGACCCCCGAGGTGTACGGCGCGGTCATCATCGGCCCGTAGGCCCGCCCGCCGATCGGGTTCGGACGGTCCAGCACGACGTAGCGTTTGCCGACCCGGGCCGCGGCGACCATCGAGGTGTACATGGTCCAGATGTAGGTGTAGAAGCGGACGCCGACGTCCTGGATGTCGAAGACGACCGTGTCCACGCCCGCCTCGGTGAACATGCTCTCCCACCGGGCCAGCGAGGCGCCGTACGCGTCGTAGACAGGGATGCCGGTGCGCGCGTCGACGCCGGTGCCCTCGCTGCCTCCGGCCTGGGCCGAGCCACGGAAGCCGTGCTCGGGGCCGAACGCCGCGGTCAGCCGGACCTGGCCCGAGCCGTGCATCAGGTCGACGAGGTGACGGTAGGCCCCGTCGACGCCGGTCGGGTTCGAGACGACGCCGACCCGCTGGCCGGCGAGGACGGCGAAGTCGGAGGCCACCAGTTGGTCCAGGCCAGTACGGACCCGGCGGACGCCGGGGCTGCCCGCCGCGGGCGACAGGGCCGCGCCGACGCCGAGCGGCCCCGCGCCGGCGCCGAGCGCTCCCGCGCCGACCGCGCCGGCGAGGAAATTCCTACGCTGCATGGGTTGCCTCCTACCAGGTCAGGCCGTGGCCGTAGGGGTAGAGCACGGTGCCCGCACCCTCGGCCGTGGGGATCGTGACGGGCAGCCGCCCCCGGGGGGACAGCTCGCCGTGCAGCGCGCGGACGAGTGCGTCCATCGCCGCCCGGGTGTACGAGTAGGTCGCCAGATAGGTGGTCACGCCCGGCAGGTGGGCGATGTCGTAGGGGTCCCGCACCGCCACCACGACCACGGGTTTGCCGGTGGCGAGCAGCGCCGCGACGAGGCGCTGCTGGGTGGCCCGCGGATCGGTGATGGTGGTGTCCCACGCCTTGTTGACGAGCACGACGGTGAGGTCGTGCGCGGCCGCCTGGGTGGCCGTCGCGGCGATCACCGCGTCGGACGGCAGCGTCGCCGGCCGGGCGGTGGCCCGGGCGCCGCGTGCGGTGAACCCGTCGGCGACCGTCGCGACCGGAGCGAAGGCCGCGCTGTTCCAGCCGGTGACCAGCACCGACCGGTTGGTGCCGGCGAGCGGCAGCAGCCCGGCGCCGTTGCGCACCGCGGTGAGCGTCGGGTCGGTGACCTGGGTGACGGCGGCGAGGTGCCCGGGCGCCCCGACCGTCCGTACCGCCTCCTCGACGTCGACCAGCGGCGACCGGGCCAGCCCCTGCCGGTACTTCATGCCGAGGATGCGCCGCACCGACTCGTCGATCCGCTGCTCGGTCAGCTCGCCCGTGGCGACGGCCCGCAGCACCGCGTCCCGGGCCAGCGCGAGGTTCGGCGGCATCAGCAACTGGTCGGCGCCGGCCTTGATCGCCAGTACGGGCACCCGCTCGTCGCCGTACTTCTGCCGCACGCCGGCCATGTTCAGCGCGTCCGTGACGATGACTCCCCGGAAGCCGAGTTCACCGCGCAGCACGCCGGTGAGGATCGTCGGCGACAACGTCGCCGGGTCGCCGGACGGGTCGAGCGCGGGCACCACGATGTGCGCGGTCATGATCGAGTCGACGCCCGCGCTGATCGCCCGCCGGAACGGCGGTGCGTCGATCCGGTCCCACTCCGCCCGGCTGTGGTTGATCACCGGCAGGCCGGTGTGGCTGTCGGTGGCCGTGTCGCCGTGGCCGGGAAAGTGCTTTGCCACCGCGGTCACGCCGGCGCCGTCCTGGAACCCGGCGACCTGCGCGGCGGTCAGCTCGGCCACCAGGGTGGGGTCGGCGCCGAAGGACCGTACCCCGATGACCGGGTTGCCGGCGTTGACGTTGACGTCGGCGATCGGCGCGTACGGCTGGTGGATGCCCACCGCGCGCAGCTCCCGCCCGGTGATGTCCGCCGACGTGCGTGCGTCCTGAGGTGAGCGCCCGGCGCCCAGCGCCATCGCGCCGGGGAACTGCGCGGCGGGAGCGGGCATCCGCAGCACCGTGCCCTGCTCCTGGTCGGTGGAGATGAGCAGGGGGACGCGCCCCTTGCTGCCGTCGCCGAGGGCGGCCCGTTGGAGACCGTTGGAGAGGCCGGCGATCTGACGGGGACTGTCCAGGTTGTGGGACCAGGAGAAGTAGCAGACGCCGCCGAGGTGGAACCGGTCGATGACCTCGGCCGGAGTCTCGACGCCGAACGCGGCGCGGTTGGCGGCGCGGTCGGCGGCCGTGGGCTCGGTGGCGTCACTGCCGTAGACGTAGGTGGAGAAGAGCTGCCCGACCTTCTGCGCCAGGCTCATGTGCCGCAGCGTCGAGGTGACCCAGCCCGGCTCGGCGGTGGGCGGGAGCGCGGGCTCGGCCGAGGCGTGGACGGGGAGCGGCGCGAGGGTGGTCACCAGGGTGGCCATCAGGACGGTCGCGGTGACGGATCGGGTCTTCATAGACGACGACCTCTCAGTCCGGGTGGCTGAAACTTAGCTACATATGAATGATCAGTCAAGAAGATTAGCTACAAATCGTCGTGGACTGAGTGGACCCGGCCGGCCCAGCCCACGATCCTCAGGGGTGCCCTGCCGGGTGTCGCCCGCGCGACGATCGGCGCCACGGTGAGCGGCTGCGCCGCCACCGGGCGGGCCGGGGACCGCTCAGGTGCCCGCGACCTGCAGTAGCGGGCCGAAGCTTTGGGGAACTTCCTGCACGTTGGGTGCGCGCCGAGCAGAATGGCACAGATGCACCACTCTGTCCGGATCATGAGACCCGCCCTCGAAGGGCTGCGGGTTGCGCCCGGAACCGGGCTCGGCCGAATTCTGAAGGATGTCGCATGACCTCGTTGACGCCGCTGTCGGCAACCGTGGCGGAGCCGGAGGCGCTGTCCACGCTGCCGACACCGGCGCGTCCGCGGGTCGACCCGGGCGACGTCGTGGTGCCCGACGGCTACCGCGTGGAGGTGGTGCTCGTCGGCCTGTCGATGCCGTGCGGGATGGGTTTCGCCGAGGACGGCACCCTCTACGTCCTGGAGGGCGGCAGCACCTGGCCGACTCGCCCCTACGTCCCGGCCCGGATCCTGCGAATGGACCCGGACGGCCACCTTGGCGTGGTTGCCGAGGAGGGTCTGGGCGGGCCACGGCACGTGGCGGTGCACGGCGACGCGCTGCTGGTGTCGTGCAAGGGTGGCCGACACGCCCGGATAGATCGCATAGACCTGGCGACCGGGCGCACCGAGGTGCTGATCGATGGGCTGCCCAACGGCGGCTGGCACGAACCGGGCGGGCCCGTGTTCGGCCCCGATGGGCTGATGTACTTCGCCCAGGGTTCGGTGTCACAGCAGGGCGTGGTGCTGCCGCAGGGGTTCCAGGTCGACGTCGCCCGACACATCGGCGTGCACGACGTACCCGGTGAAGATGTCGTGCTGACCGGCAACAACGTGCAGACGTACGACCCGACCGCACCGTACCCGTACCTGGTGGAGACCGGACCCTTCAAGCCGTTCGGCACACCGGCACGGCGCGGGGAGGTGGTGCGCGGCGCGCTCAAGTGCAGTTCGGGCCTGTGGCGTGCCCAGCCCGACGGCAGCGAGATGGAGCTGGTGGCCTGGGGCCTCCGCAACCCGTACGGGATGGCCTTCGGCGAGGACGGCAACCTCTACGTCACCGACAACGACTTCGAGGAGACCGGGGACCGGGCGATCCGGGCCGACCCGGACCGCATCTGGCGCATCGACGCCGCTCGAAACCCGCACGGTTCGATCGACCGGCCCGCCTGGTACGGCTTTCCCGACATCTGCGGTGACGGCCTGCCCGCCTGGCACGACTCCCACCTGCCCCGGCGAGGACGACCGGCCGAGCCGCTGCTCAAGGACCCGCCGCCGTGGGCAGGCCCGGCCGTGTTCCTCGAGGAGCCGCACTCGGCGATGGCCGGTCTCGACGTCTCACGCAGCGACGCGTTCGGTTACCGGGGGCGGCTGTTCGCCTGCGAGTGGGGAACGCTCGCCCCGTTGAACTCGCCGGACCCGACGGACCTGGAGCACGGATTCCGGGTGGTGGCGGTAAACCCGACCGACGGCACGTGCGAGCCGTTCATGCGCAACTCGCGGCCCGGACCGGCCTCGGCGCTGGGCACGGGTGGGCTGGAGCGTCCGGTGGACGCCAAGTTCGCGCCGGACGGCAGCCTGTACGTGCTCGACTTCGGCGTGTCCCGGGTGACGGAGATGACGCAGATGTCCTACGGCCACACCGGCGTGCTGTGGCGGGTCGTCCGTGACGGGAGCCGAGGATGAACCGCCCGCTGCTCCTGGAGCTCGACCACGACACCGTCACCGCTCAGCTCGACCGCGTCGTACCGTGGCTGCTCACCACCCGCACGCTGCAATCCGCGTACCGCAAGATCCTGGAGGACACCGCGGACGAGGTCGGCGAGCCGCACATCCGCGCCTGGCTGCACGAGATCGCCGTGCCCGCCCGACAGCATGAAGAAGCGGTGGCGGACCTGCACCGCGCCTTCGGCCACCCACCGGTGACAGGGACGAAGGCGGCTGCCACCCGGGCTGTCGCCACCGCCCTGAGTGCGGTCCGAGAGCTGACCGGCGAAGCGCAGGGTGTGGTCGCGGGCGCGCGAGGGCGGGCGTGGCGGCACCTGCGCTTGCTGCTGCTGAGCAACCTCGACGCGATCAGCGGCTTCGCGGTGGCCGAGCAACTGGCTCTGGCGCTGGGCAGACCGGCCGTCGTGGACATCACCTTTCCCATCGTGGCCGACAAGACCCGGCACCAACTTCTGATCCGCGAGTGCTTTCTGGAGATGGCGTCGAACGCGATCCTGTACCGGCGCGACGTGTGAGCCAGCCTCGGCACTGGGGGTACCTTATCCTGCTCACCGGCCTGCCGGCCGCACTGCTGGCGGTCTTCGGCGCGGTGCAGGCGCTGGATGCGCCACTGCTGACCGACCCGTCCCCGCTGCTCGGCAGGGCGGGCCCGGCGGCGGCCGCGACCGGCGTGGCCCTGCTACTGGCCGACGTGGCAATCCCCGTGCCGTCCAGTCTGGTGATGGTCGCCAACGGAACGCTGTTCGGTGTGCTTTCCGGAACGCTGCTGTCGCTGCTCGGCGGACTCGGGTCCACTCTCATCGCCTTCGGCCTCGGCAGGCGCAGCCGTGGCCTGCTCGTCCGGACCACCACGCCGGCGCAGCGCGCACGCGCCGAACGGCTGCTCACCCGGTACGGTCTGCTCGCCGTGCTGGTCACCCGCCCCGTACCGGTCCTGGCCGAGACCGTCGCCCTGCTCGCCGGCACCACCACGCTCGGGTGGTGGCGCGTCACGTTGGCGAGCGCCGCGGGAGTCCTGCCGGCCGCGCTGATCTACGCGGCTGCGGGCGCCACCGCACAGAGCGGGCTGTCCTGATCTCCCGGTTGCAGGGTCAGGGCAGGGTGCGACCGAGGAACCCCCGGACGTACCCAGCAATCACGTCCAGGTGACCTTCCAGGGCGAAGTGCCCGGCGTCGATGAGGTGGACCTCGGCGTCCCCACACCGGTTGAACCCGCCCTCTGCTTGAGTTCTATGTCGGACTCCACTTGATGCGTGACGGATCCCCTTCAGATGATGGGTGACAGCCTGGCTAGAGGATCGAGTCGTGTCGCTTCAGGTGCGGTGATAGCTTCCCCATGTGTTTGCAGGGGCGCGAGCAGGTAGGAAATCCGCACCGTGGCGCGCGCTGGCGGGCCTCGCCGTATCCGCCACCGTGTTGCTGGCTGGCTGTACTGCGGTCACCGGCACCGGTGGATCTGAGTTCGACGGTGATGTCGGCAATACGAAGAGCTGCCCGCACCGCACCGCCTACTGCCCAGCCGAGGGCGCTGGCGTGAGTTGGCCCGGACGCCCGTCGCTGTCTCCGTCGGGAAGGTTCCGCCTCGAAGTGTCCAAGGCCGACCCTGATACCGCCGACGCAGACTGGCAGTACCAGGTGGTGGAGGTGGCGACTGGCGCCGTCGTCCTGCCGCCTCCTCGGCCCGGCATGATCGGTGGCATCGGTGTACTTGCGGCCTGGGACCAGAACACGCCTGACACGGTTTGGGCCACCGCGCCGAAGCTAACCCGTTGGCGTGTCGATCCCAAGGGCAGCGGAAGGTGGCTCAGCGAGCATCCCTCGCCCGGCGAGGAGCTACCGGCGGTGGTTGCTGCCTCGCGCGCTCGCCTTCTGACGGCCTCGTGAGCGGTACTCAGGGAGCTCTCCCGCTACCAGCGCTCACGCATGGGTGGGGTTACAGAGGCCACCTGGAAACACCGGATAGCGATGGAAGTTGATATACGACATACGACCTGCTCAGCGGCTTGATCGACGCCACTTCCCCAGGTCAGCCACAACAGGCGGTTAGTTCGCCATGTACTTCGACTGCTGACGACAACACCGGACCCACCACCCAGCCGGCCGCCCGGCCCGGGGATACGAGGCAGATCGAGGGCTCGACCACGGCCGACCAGCCGCTACCAGCTGCCCCATCGGCCCGCCGACCACGACGGCAGCACGCCGCGCGGCGGTACTCCAGCACACTGCCCACGATCGGACGTGACCATGAAGCCGCACCGAGTGGCCGCCCCCGCGGCATCCACTCCCACCATCCTCACCCTGGGGGTGGAGGAGGAGTTCCTGCTCCTGGACCCGGCAACCGGGGAGAGCCTGCCCGTCGCCGACCGGGTGCTGCACACGCTGTCGGGGACCGCTCGGGAGCAGAGCCGGCAGGAGTTCCGGCACAGCATGGTGGAGCTGGTCACCCCCGTCTGCACCGACCTGGCACAGCTGCGCGAACACCTGGTCGCGCTGCGCGGTGCCGCCGCCCAGGCGGCGGAGGCGGCCGGGGCGTGCCTCGTCGCGGTCGGGGCCACCCCGGTGTGCGAAGCGCACCGTACGGTGCCGGACGAGCAGCGCTACCACGCCATGTCCCGCCGGTTCGGTCCGGTGGCGCACGACCCCGCGGTCTGCGGCTGCCACATCCACGTCGGTCTGCCGGACCGGGAGCTGGCCGTGCAGGTGTGCAACCACCTGCGCCCGTGGCTGCCGGTGGTGAAGGCGCTCACCGCCAACTCCCCCCTGCACGACGGCAGGGACACCGGGCACGCCAGCTGGCGGTCCATGCAGCTGGAACGCCGGCCGAGCATCGGACCCACCCCGCACTTCGAGTCGGTCGCCGACTACGACGCCACCGTGCAGGAGTTGATCGCCGCAGGGATCATGCTCGACGCCGCGATGGTCTACTGGTACGCCCGCCCGTCCGCCGCGTACCCGACCGTGGAGGTCCGGGTCGGCGACGTCTGCCCCACCGTTGACGACACGGTGCTGGTCGCCGCGCTGGTCAGGGCGCTGGTCGCCACCATGGCCGACGACGTCCGCGCCGGGGTCCGCGCCACTCCGATCCGGGACTGCCTGGTCGCCGCCGCGCACTGGCGAGCCGCCCACAACGGGGTCGACGGTGACCTCATCGACCTGCGCGGCGGCGGCGCCCGTCCCGCGTGGGACCTGATCGACGAGCTCCTCGTCACCGTCGCGTCCGCGTTGACCCGGCACGGCGATCTGGACCCGGTGCTGCGCCAGCTCGACCGGATACGCCGGGACGGCACCGGCGCGACCCGACAGCGGCGGATCATGGCCCGCACCGACGGCGACGTCCAGGCCGTTCTGGATCACCTGACCGCCCAGACCACCGCCCACTGAACCGGCGACCCGGCCGACTGGGTCAGACGAGCGAGCGCGCCGGGAGTCAGTGGATGTCGTGGGCTTGGAGCCAGAGTTCCAGCAGGCCGAGCTGCCAGAGCTTGTTGCTGCCGGCGGCGGCCTGCGCCTGGGCCGAATCGGCGAGCAGGTCGGCGACGTACCGGGGCCGGAACAGGCCGCGCTCCCGTGCGGGCGGCGCGGTCAGGGCCTCCTCGACGAGGTGCCGCACCGGCCCGTCGACGTTGCGCAGGGCGGGCACCGGGAAGTAGCCCTTGGGCCGGTCGATCACCTCGGCGGGCAGCACCTCCCGGGCCACCTCCTTGAGCAACCCCTTGCCGCCCTGTGCCACCTTGTGCTCCGGCGGGCAGGCCGCCGCGAGGGCGACGAGGTCCTGGTCCAGGAACGGGGTGCGCACCTCCAGCCCCCACGCCATGCTCATGCTGTCCACCCGCTTCACCGGGTCGTCCGGCAGCATCAGGTGGGTGTCCAGGCGCAGCACCGCGTCCAGTGCGGTGTCCGCGCCGGGCGCGGCCAGGTGCGCGGCGAGCAGTTCGCGGCTGGCGTCGTGGCCACACGCGAACGCCGGGTCGACCACCCGGTCCAGTTCCGCGTGGTCCCGGTCGAAGAACGCGGCGGCGAACGCCTCGGCGGCACTCTGGCGGGGTACCCGCGTGAGCGGCTGGTGGTAGGCGTAGCCGGCGAAGACCTCGTCGGCGCCCTGGCCCGACTGGGCCACCTTGACCTGGCGGGCCACCTGCTCGGAGAGCAGGTGGAAGGCGACCACGTCGTGGCTGCCCATCGGCTCGGTCATCGCCTCGATCGTCCGGCGGACCGCCGGCACCAGGTCGTCGTTGCCGAGTTGGATGCGCTGGTGGTCGGTGCCGAAGGTGGCGGCGACCAGGTCGGAGTAGTGGAACTCGTCGCCCACCTCGCCGCCGCGGCTGTCGAAGCCGATGCTGAACGTCTGGAGGTGGGGCTGCCCGGCCTCGGCGAGCAACGCCACGATCATGCTGGAGTCCAGGCCGCCGGAGAGCAGCACGCCGACCGGTACGTCCGCCACCAGCCGCCGCCGCACGGCCGTGCGCAGCGCGTCGCCGGCCGCAACCTGCCAGTCGCGCGCGTCCATGCCGGCGTGCTCCGGGTCCCGTTGGTAGTCGGGCTGCCAGTAGACGCGCTCGCGGCTGCGCCCGTCGAACTCCACCACCCGCACCGTGGCCGGGGGCAGCTTGCGCACCCCGCGCAGGATGGTCCGGGGCGCCGGCACGATCGAATGCCAGGAGAGGTAGTGGTGCAGCGCCACCGGGTCGATGCCGGTGTCCACGTCCCCGGCGGCCAGCAGCGCCGGGAGGGTGGAGGCGAACCGCAGCTGCCCCGGCGACTCCGCCAGGTAGAGCGGCTTGATACCCAGCCGGTCCCGGGCCAGCACCAGCCGGCGCCGCCGCCGGTCCACGAGCACCACGGCGAACATGCCGACCAGGTGGTCGACGAACTGTTCACCCCACTGCGCGTACGCCACGAGGATGACCTCGGTGTCGCTGGTGGAGTGGAAGGTGTGCCCGGCCTCCCGCAGCTCGTCGCGCAGCTGGTGGTAGTTGTAGACGCAACCGTTGAAAACGAGCCCCAGCCCCAGGTCCTCGCGCACCATGGGCTGGCCGCCCGCCTCGGACAGGTCGATGACGGTCAGCCGGCGGTGTCCCAGGGTGACCCAGCCGTCGTTCCACAACCCTTCGCCGTCGGGGCCCCGGGAACGCATCGCCTCGGTCATCCGGGCCACCGCGCCGGCGTCGGGGGTCGCGCCGTCGAACCTCGCCTCACCGCTGATGCCGCACATCTCACCGGGGCCCGATCGCTCGACGTGCACGCACCACGACAACACCCCTGCCGTCGTCCGCCGGTCGGCGTTCGGCCGGCGGTACCGGAGCCGGCGACTACCCGATGCCCACCCCGGGAAACCGACCGCCGACCTCGCGTTCTTCGGCGCCCGCCGCCGGCGGCGACGGCCGGGTGTATGCCCGGCCTCCGGGGGTAGGGACATCTCCGGGTCAAGAAATGCGCCCTGAACCGCCGCTGCCGCACCGTCCGGTGGGCAAGCGGGTGACCCCCGGTGAAGGGCTGAGGCGCCATGTCGACAGATCCGGTCTCTCCCGAAGAACGAGGGCCTGCCCCATCCTGCGCCGAAGGGCGCCCAGGATTGCGTGAACCCATCATGTCGTTGTCGTTGAGCTGCGACGGCGCCACCAAGGTGATCACTGCCAGTGGCGAGATCGACATGAGCAACGCGCACCTGCTCGTGGAGCTGGTGGAGTTCCTCTGCCGTCCTCCGCTGCCGCCGATCGCGCTCGACCTGTCGACGGTGACCTACCTCGGTGCGCCGGGAATCGATGCCCTGCTGCGGGTGCGCGAGCTGGTCACCTCGGCCGGTGGGCGGTTGACCCTCCGTGAGGCCCCACCCTTCGTGCTCCGCATCCTCGGTGTGACCGGCGTGCCACCGCAGCTCGACATCGCCTCGGCCCGGGCCACGGCGACGGCACCTCCGGTCGTCACTCGCCTCCCGCTGGCCCGCGGGCACGGCGGCAGCCGGCGGTTGGCGCCACGAGGCTCCTTCGACGGCACTGTCCCTGCCGACCAGCCGGCGCCTTTGGGCTGACCGACACATCCCCTCGACACCAGCGCCTGTTCGGGCGATTCCGCTCGACGGGCCCGGGCAGCGCCCGACGACGCACCCCGACGCGAATGGAGAGACATGTTCAACCCGCTGGACCACAAGGGAATCCCCCTGGAGAGCCAGATCCGCAACTGGCGTGAACTGAATGTCGAACCGATCGATCCCGAGGCGGTGGACCCCTACACCAGGTGCCGGATCATCACGATGAACGGCATCGAGGTCGAGGCGATCAACTTCCAGCACCAGTTCGCCCGCGTCTGCCCGGACCAGGAGGTCCGGCGGCAGCTCGCGTACGTGCGGTACGTGGAGAGCCAGCAGCAGCGGGTGGTGAACTGGCTGCTGCCGGGGGTGGCGAGCGTGCTGGAGACGACCCTCGGCTACGAACAGGTGGCTGTCGACCTGACGGCCTGGGTGGCCCGGCACGAACCGGACCCCTACCTGAAGCAGGCGTACGAGTTCGGGGTGCTGGAGGACTTCGACCACCTGTACCGCTACGCGAACCTCTACGAGATGGTCGAGCGGCGCAAGGCGGAGAAGATCGTCGACGGCCTCACCGAGGTCATGCCCGGCCGGCCGACCGTGCAGGAGCACCGGCACCCGTTCGACGAGGTCCGGACCCCGTACGACCGGAACTCGGTCGACCCGCGCTCCAAGCTGAACGCGTTGACGATCCTCTCGGCCGAGCAGCAGGTGATGTTCTACTACATGAACGTCGGCCCCCAGTACATGGAGCCGATCGCGCGCCAGCTCTACCAGGAGATCAGCCTGATCGAGCAGGAGCACGTCACCCACTACGAGTCGCTGCTGGACCCGGGCGAGAGCTGGTGGGAGCGGCTGCTGACCCACGAGTACAACGAGTGCTGGTTGTACTACTCGTTCCTGCAGCAGGAGAGCGACCCGCGGATCAAGGCGGTCTGGGAGCTGCACCTGCAGATGGAGCTGGCCCACCTCCAGCAGGCGGCCGACCTGTTGCGCCGACATGACGGCCGCGAGCCGGAGGAGATCGTCGGCAGCGCCGGCCTGCCCGAGCCGCTCACCTTCGAACCGAACAAGGAGTACCTGCGCCACCTGCTGGCCACCCAGATCGACCTCACCAAACTCGGCGAGGGCTACGTCACGGAGGCGCACGAGCGCTTCGAGTGGATGCAGCAGCAGCTGCACGACGGTGAGCAGCCGCCCACCGAGCAGGTCATCGACATGCACCGCGAGCGCTTCGGCGACGAGTACCGCATCGAGACCGAGGGACCGCACCCGGTGGACGGGCTGCGTGCCCGGGGAGGTAGCCATGCCTGACACCGACGCCCCGGCCACGCCCGGGCCCGAGGAGGACGTGGTCGACCTGCTGCTCGCCCAGCACGCGCGCGTCGAGCAGCTCTTCCTGCTGGTCATCGGCAGCACCGGCGACACCCGCCGGGAGGCGTTCGACGACCTGGTCCGGCTCCTCGCCGCGCACGAGACCGCCGAGGAGGAGGTCGTCCACCCGCTGGCCCGGACCCTGCCCGGTGGTGGTGGCGACGCCATGGTCGACGACCGGCTCGACGAGGAACGCCAGGCCAAGGAGACGCTGAAGACCTTGATCGCCGGCGGCGTCGAGGCCGACGGCTTCGACACCGGCATCATCCTGCTCCGTGACGCGGTGCTCACCCACGCCCGCTACGAGGAGCGCTACGAGTTCCCCCGGCTGCGACAGCACGTGCCGGCCGACCGGCTGCGCACCCTCGCCGCCGCCGTACGTGCCGCGGAGGCCACCGCACCGACCCGACCACACCCGAATGCGCAGTCGGCCAAGGGCAACCTGGCGGCCGGTCCCGCGCTGGCGGTCGTCGACCGGGTCCGCGACGCGCTCCGCAAGCCGTCCGCCGGCTGAAGAACCGCGCGGCGACGCAGCCCGGCTGACCGGGAAGCGGGCGGCGAGCATCGGGGGCGGCTCCGGCACGGGCCGGGGCGCCCCCGATGCTCGCCAGTGCTCCTGACGGCTGCGCACCCGGTCAGCGGGCGGACTGCATCCAGTCCTGGTAGTGCGTGGGTGCCAGGTGCGCGTCCGGGCCCGCGATGATCGCGTCGCCGGTGACGGCCGCGAACATGCCGGCCTTGTCGTCGGTGACGACGGTCCGGTCGTCGTGCTGCGCGGCCAGGGTGAGCCTGCCGAGGTCGTCGAGGGCGAAGACGTCCGGGCCGGCGATGTTCCGGATGCCGTTCAGCGGCGAACCGATGGAGACATCGACGACTTCGTCGACGATGTCCGCGGTGGCCATCGGCTGGATACGGGTAGCGGGCAGGCGGACGGTGGTGTCGTCGGAGGTCCAGGACAGGACCGCGTTCACGAACTCGAAGAACTGGGTGGCCCGCACGATGGAGTACGGCGTGGGCCCCTGCCGGAGCAGGTCTTCCTGCAGGGTCTTGGCGCGGTAGTAGTCGAGCTGGGGCACCTGGTCCACACCGACGATCGAGAGGATCACCTGGTGCCGGACGCCGGCGCGCTCCCCGGCGGCCAGCAGGTTGGTCATGGAGGTACGGAAAAAGTCGAGCGAGGCCTCGTCGAAGGTTGGCGAGTTGGAAACGTTGACAACGACGTCGGCGCCCTCCAGCGCCTGGTCCAGGCCCTTCCCCGTGAGCAGGTCGACGCCGGTTGACGGCGCCGCGGGGACGGCCTCGTGTCCGGCCGCGGTCAGCTTCTGGACCACCTGCGAGCCGATCAGTCCGGTACCACCGATGACTGTGAGCTTCATGGCTCTCACCCTTCCATGCGCGCCGCGCAGGCACGCCAGATTTGTCGAGGACCCGCCTCGAACTCGGACAACTCTTGTCCGAGACAGTAGTCGGATAAGCTTTGTCCGAGTCAAGCGGGGGGGGTCGGATGAAGCTGTCAGGTGGGGTCGAGTGGGCACTGCACTGCTGCGTGGTGCTGACCACGGCGACGGAGCCCGTGCCGGCTGCCCGGCTCGCGGAACTGCACGACGTCTCCGGCAGCTACCTGGCCAAACAGCTGCAGGCGCTGTCCCGCGCCGGCCTCGTGACCGCCGTCCAGGGCAAGGCGGGCGGATATGTCCTGACCAGGTCACCCGAACTGATCACCATGCTCGACGTCGTCACCGCTGTCGACGGCGCTCAGCCCGCGTTCGTGTGCACCGAGATCCGCCAGCGCGGCCCCCTGGCGACACCGCCGGAGGCCTGCACCCGGCCGTGCCCCATCGCCCGCGCGATGGCCGGCGCCGACGCCGCCTGGCGGGCCGCCCTACAGGCGATCTCCATCGCAGACCTCGCCGGCGGTGTCGACGACGACTACGGCCCTGCCGCCCTCGCCGGCTTGAGCGCCTGGCTCACGCGGAACGCGGGCGACACCGCGACCGGCGAGCAGGGATGATCGCGGAGGGCGGCGGTCGGATCCGGCGTCCTTGACGGGACTCGGCCGGCATCGACCACTCGCTGCGCGGATCAGCGGAGGTGTGATCACGGCGAAGCCCCGACCGGCGGCCGGCTCAGCCGGCGCGGTGAGGCCGGTCGCACGACCGGAGACGATGATCGGCCGGTGGGTGAAGCTGTGGCTTCGCCCACCGGCCGACCCGCCCCCCTTGGTGGGGGAAATTCTCAAGGCTGCCATCGGTCCTGTCGGTGCAGGTTCACGACGACGTCACCCACTACTACTGTCCGCGGCGCACGCCGCGGTACTGCGCCGGCGGTCCTATTCGCTGGCGCGTGACCGCTGCTGCTCGCGGAACTGCTCGACCGGCAGGCCGCCCCGGCCCCAGTTCTCGGTCTCGACCTCGTCGATGACGACGAAGGTCGAGTCCAGCGGCTTGTTGAGGACGTCGCGCAGCAGTTCGCTCACGCCCTTGATCAGCGCGGCCTTCTCCTCGGCGGTCGCCGCCGACGCGCCGGGCGTGCTGCCCTCTCGGGTGATCTGGATGTTGACGATCGGCATGGGATGCCCCTGTCTACGGGTTGCGGTGACGGCGGTCAGCGCCCGGCGTTCTGGCCGCCGTCGACGTGCAGGATCTCGCCGGTGACGAAGGGCGCGGATTCGAGGTAGACGACGGCGTCGACCACGTCGCTGGTCTCGCCGATTCGACCGACCGGGTGCAGGCCGGCGAGCGCGCCGTGGGTCTCGACCGGGTGCATCGGGGTCTTGATGATCCCGGGCGCGACAGCGTTGACCCGGACTCCACGACTCGCGTACTCGATGGCCAGCGACTTGGTCGCGGAGCTGAGGCCACCCTTGGTCAACGACGCGAGCGCGGACGGGACGTGCGAGCTGGGCTGGTCCACCAGGCTGGTCGTGATGGTGACGATGTGACCGCCGCCGGCTGCCAGCAGGTGCGGCAGGACCCGCCGGGTGAGGTGGAAGAACCCGACGAGGTTGACCTTGGTGACCTGGTCGAGATCCTCGTCGGTGTAGTCGGTGAACGGCTTGGCGACGAAGATGCCGGCGTTGTTGACCAGGCTGTCGATCCGGCCGAAACGCTCCACCGCCGCGTCGACCACCCGCTGCGCGGTGTCCGGGTCGGCGATGTCGCCCCGGATGGTGAGGATGTCCGGATCATGGGCATCACCGATCGAGCGTGAGGTTGCCACGACGCCGTATCCGAGCTTGCGGTACGCGTCCACGAGGCCGGCGCCGATGCCCTGCGAGGCACCGGTGATCACGGCGACCTTCTGAACCTGACTGCTGCTCATGACGAACCACTTCCTGACTGGCCGAAGCCCTGGTAGGACGGCGGCTGACGGGGCCGGGAGCCGCGATCGCGGCAGCCGGACGACCACTAGACGACTGGTCGACTAAAAGCTAGCCGACCGGTCGTGTATCGTCAAAGGATGGGTCGGACCAGTGACGCACGGAACAAACTTCTCGCGGCAGCCGCCACGCTGATCGAGCAGCGCGGCTACGCGGCGCTGGGGGTCGCCGAGATCTGCGCGACCGCCGGCGTGCCGAAGGGCAGCTTCTACTACTTCTTCGAGTCCAAGCAGGCACTCGCCCTCACCGTCATCGACGAGCACTGGGCGACCCAGCGCCGCCGGTGGGAGGAGTTGCTCGGCAGCGGACACGACCCGCTGCGCCGCCTGCGGGACCTGTTCGAGGCCACCGAGGAGGTGCAGCGCACTGGGCAGCAGCAGGTCGGCCTGGTCGCCGGCTGCCTGTTCGGCAACCTCGCCCTCGAACTCAGCAACCAGGCGGAAGAGATCCGCCGTCGGCTCCAGGAGATCTTCGAGGCCCAGATCGACCTCATCGAGCAGGTGGTCCTCGAGGCGAAGGAGCAGGGCCAGGCCGGTCCCTCGGTCGAATCCCGGGAGGCCGCCCGGTCCATCGTCGCGCAGATCGAGGGACGGGTCCTGCTCGCGAAGCTGCTCAACGATCCGGCGCAGCTGGAGACGCTGTGGCGCAACTGCCTGGACCTGCTCCAGGTGCCGGCGCACGCGCGGCCGACCGACTGAGCGATTCCCGGCCGAACCGGATGCGCCGATCTACCTGCAAGGACGTGAGGAGCGCTCATAGGCTGCGGACACGCGCCCGCCTTGACGCGAGCCCAACTCGCAGCGGAAGGAGGTGTCGGTGGCGGCAGCATCAGGGCGTCCCACGCCCGCGGATCCGATGGTCACCGGGACCACCCGTCGCGTGCCGAGCGGCGCTTGCCGTGACCTCCCGCCCGAGCTGGGGCCGGACGCGATCGGCGTGTTGGAGGGGCGCACCTTCATGCTCTCCGACGCCGTGGGAAACGTGCCCGACGGGTCCATCGGCGGGCTCGTTCACGACGACACCCGCTTCGTGAGCAGGTGGGTGCTGACGATCGGCGACGCACCGCTGCTGGTGCTCTCCTCCGGCACCGTCGATCCGTACTCGGCGGCCTTCTTCCTGGCCAACTCGGCGCTGCCCGGGCTGCCGGCGAACCGGGTCGGCGTGCGGCGGCAACGGTTCGTCGGCGACGGGCTCTACGAGCGCGTCGAGCTGCGCTACTTCGGCATCGAGCCGGCACAGGTGCGGCTGCGCCTCGCGGTGGGAACCGATTTCGCGGACCTGTTCGAGATCAAGGAGTCCGGCCGGGACCGCAGCCCACACGTCGTCCGCCGGCACGCGCCGGACGGGTCGGCCCTCGAGTTCGCGTACCGCAACGGCGACTTCGCGGCGACGGTACGGATCGAAGCTGACCCGCCGGCCGATCAGGTGGACGGAGACACGCTGGAATGGAACTTGAGGCTGGCGCGCGGACAGCAGTGGGGCTGTGAGCTGTGGGTACCGCTGCGCTGCGGCGAGGAGGACTACCGTCCCACGCCCCGCGAGTTCGGTCAGGCCGTTGACCACGGCATGGAGGATCCGTCGACCCGATGGGCGGCGAGCAAGCCGCACCTGCACGCGGACGCCGACCTGATCCGGGACGTCTACCACAAGTCGGCGGTCGACCTCGTGTCGATGCGGATCGAGAAGACCATCGCCGGGGAACCGGTCGTACTGATCGCCGCCGGCCTGCCCTGGTTCCTGACCGTCTTCGGCCGGGACACCCTGATCACCGCCTACCAGACCATGATGTGCGGCCCCGCCGTCGCCCGCGGCGCCCTGATCGTGCTGGCCGCCCACCAGGCCACCACGTTCGACGAGTTCACCGACCGGGAACCGGGCAAGATCTTTCACGAGTACCGGTCGGGCGAGCTGACCCGGCTCGGCCTCAAGCCCTACCACCCCTACTACGGCGGCGCCGACACCACCGCGCTGTGGCTGATCCTGCTGTCGGAGTACTGGCGGTGGACCCGCGACGACGAACTCGTCCGCCGGCTGCGCGGCAACGCCGACGCCGCCCTGGGCTGGATCGACCACCACGGCGACCGCGACGGCGACGGCTACGTCGAGTACGCCACCCGCTCCGACCAGGGCCTGGGCAACCAGTGCTGGCGGGACTCCCCGGACGGCGTGCAGCACGCCGACGGGACCGTCCCGGTCCTGCCGATCGCCACCTGCGAGACGCAGGGCTACACCTACGACGCCAAGGTGCGCCTCGCGGAACTCGCCGACGGCCCCTGGCAGGACCCGGGCCTGGGCCGCCGGCTGCGGGCGGAGGCCGACCGGCTGCGTGAGCAGTTCGACCGGGACTACTGGATCCCACGGCGGGGCGGCTACTACGCCGTCGGGCTGGACGGGGACAAGCGGCCCATCGACTCGATGACCTCCAACATGGGTCATCTGCTGTGGAGCGGCATCGTGCCCGAGGACCGCGCCGGGCACGTCGCCCGGCAACTCATGTCCGACGAGATGTTCTCCGGCTGGGGAGTCCGCACCCTGTCCACCGCCGACACCGGCTACAACCCCATCGGCTACCACCTCGGCACCGTCTGGCCGCACGACAACTCCATCATCGCGGCGGGCCTCGCTCGTTACGGCTACCGGGACGAGGCGAACCGCATCGCCATGGCCATGCTGGAGGCCGCCCGTCACTCCGAGCACCGCCTGCCGGAGGCGTTCTCCGGCTACGACCGGTCCTTCGGCCGCCAACCCGTGCCCTACCCCACCGCCTGCAACCCGCAGGCCTGGGCCAGCGGCGCACCCCTGCTCCTGCTCCGCACCATGCTCGGCCTGAAACCGCAGGCGGACACCCTCGTCGCCGACCCACATCTGCCCGACGAACTCGGCCGAATCCGCCTGCACAACGTGATGGCCGGGGGCCGGCGGTGGAACGTCGACGCTATCGGCTGCCACACCACCCTCACGGAAGCGGAGTGACGCAGGCCGACTTCCGGCGGGCTGTGGGCACGAATGAGTCGACGCCAGGTGCCGGCAGGAATCAGGACGCTGATGACGGTGTTCGGCAGACGCTTGTCTGCGCCCGAGATTGCGGAAGTTCGGCGGGCGCCTGCCGAACCGCCAGATAATGCGAAAGTCAGCCTGGGTTCATCCTCCGGGGCTGCTGCGCTGATCGCCATGCCTCGGGGAGGGAGTAGCCGTCGGATGAGCACGATGCACGCAGTGAGGGCGCACAGCCGGGGCGGCCCGGAGCAACTCGTGTACGAGGAGGCGCCGCGGCCCGAGCCGGGGCCCGGTGAGGTGTTGGTGGCCGTGAAGGCTGCTTCCATGACACCCCGCGAGCTCACCTGGCCGGAAACCTGGACCCACAGCTCGGATGGGACAGGACCCGATCGCACCCCGATCATTCCGTCGCACGAGTTCTCCGGAGTCGTCGCGGCGTGCGGTGCGGGGGTGGAGAGCCCCGCCGTGGGGGAGGCCGTCTACGGGTTGATCCCGTTCACCCGGGATGGCGCTGCCGCCGAGTATGTCGTCCTGCCCGCGGCCGTCGTGGTGGCCAAACCCGCCACCGTCGACCATGACCACGCCGCAGCGCTTCCACTGGCTGCGCTGAGTGCCTGGCAGGCGCTGGTGGACCACGCCGATCTGCAGGAAGGCCAGCACGTGCTGGTGCAGGGCGGCGCCGGCGGCGTGGGGAACTACGTGGTGCAGCTCGCGGCCAGCCTCGGTGCTCGCGTGAGCGCCACGGCGGCGGCGGCCGACCTGGAGTTCGTCCAGGATCTGGGTGCGGAGCAGGCAATCGACTATGCGCAGGACCGCTTCGAGGACCACGTCCGCGACCTGGACGTCGTCGTTGACCTCGTCGGAGGAGCCACCCAGTCGCGGTCCTGGTCCGTGCTGAAGCCGGGCGGCATTCTGGTCAGCCTCGCCACGCCTCCGGACGAGCAGGAAGCAGCCCGGCACGGCGTGCGCGGGGTGTACTTCATCGTCGAGCCCGAGCGAAACGCGTTGGGTTCCATCGCCGAACTCGTCGACCACGGCCACTTGCGGCCGGTGCTGGACCGGGTACTGCCCCTCACCGAGACGCGCTCGGGTTACGAGGCCCTCGAGATGGGCAAACGCCGCGGCAAGATCGTCATCCACGTCGCCGACTAAGCGACGTCTCGCCACTCGGTGGGACACCGTTGTCGACGGCGCCTGGGGTTAGCCCATGGTGGCGGTCGGGGAACGACGTCGTTCAGGCTTGGCCGCTTGTGGTGGTAGCAGGTTGAGGGCGCCGGGAGCACGTGGCAGGCTCATGCCTCACCATCGCCTGCTGCGACGCTCAGGGCCGGATCATCCGTAACGGCACCCCGCAGGACGAGCCCTACGTCGACAAGGCACCGAAATTCGAGTCTCCGGCGTCGTTCGAGCCCATCACGGTGCCGACGGGTGAGCTCTTCCTCCTCGGCGACTACCGAGGGGTCGCCAACGACTCATCGCAGAAGAACGGTGCCGGTGGAAAACGTGATCGGCATCGTTATGCTCTGAGTGTCCAAAAGCCGGATGATGACGCAATGATGGCTTGGGTTGGAAGTCCTGCCACGTCCCGTCACCATACGATGGCCCACCCGGTGGTGAGACCCAGCGCGCTATCTCCGGATGCGGACGACCTCCTGTGTAGAAGAATTTGAGCAGCATGCCCAAATCAGACTGGCACTCACCAGGGCGTCACCAACGCGGAACGACGTGCCTTCTACGTCAGCCACAACCAGGACCGCCACCTGCTGCTGCTCACCGGTACATGTGACCACGACATAGTCGGAGCCTTGAGCGATTCGGCTGCCGACCGCCTGTGTCACGGTGACGCTAAAAACGCCACTGTCCCCAGCGTCGCAGGTACCGGTGACTTCAACCTGTACGCCGGCACCCTTCGCGACAAGCGTCACCGAGTCGAGGATGTCCATTGAGGAACCGGTCGCGGCGCTGGCCGGCGCGGATCCCACCAACAGGAGCAGTGGCAGGCCCAGCAGCAGGATGAGGAAACGAGATCGGCTCATGCAACCCTCTTTCAAACCATGGCAGTCCAGCGGTGGACGCAGGCTAGGTAGGACCACCTTCGGGATTATCGCCATGCGCTGCCAAACGATAGTTGCACCCCGGACAGATTGCTATGCAAAAAACGACCAACAATGGATCGAACGGAATAACGACATTTCGATCTGATCCCCTGCGCGGATAACGCCGCCGACCGAGCCACTATCCGGGGTCTGCCAGTCCCTGCATGTTGCGGTTGTCCCATGGGAGACGCCGGCAACGCGGCAACGCCTCAGGCCCAGGTCTCCGCCGTCGCCCCTGGCTCGCCCTCGCGGTGACATTGCAGTCGCATCGTCAATCGAGTAGCGTGGGACGCAATGCAGATGCATTGCATAGAGAGAAGGCCCACATGCACGTGATCGCGTTGTCCGAGGCGACCGCCGACATGGTCGACCTGGTCGGCGGCAAGGCGGCTGGGCTGGGCGAGCTGATCCGGCGAGGTGAGCGGGTCCCCGACGGGTTCTGCGTCACCGCCGAGGCTCACCGGCTCGGCGTGATTCCGCAGGCGGAGATCGTCGCCGCGTACGAGCGGCTCGGTGCGGGCCCGGTGGCGGTGCGCTCCAGCGCCACCGCGGAGGACCTGCCGGAGGCGAGTTTCGCCGGGCAGCAGGACACCGTCCTGAACGTCACGGGCACCCCGGACCTGATCGCCGCGATCAGGAAGTGCTGGGAATCGCTGCACACCGTCCGCGCGACCGCCTACCGCGACGCCCGCCAGATCGATCATCAGGCGGTGCGGATGGCCGTCGTCGTGCAGCGCATGGTCGCCCCTTCGGTGGCGGGGGTGTTGTTCACCGCGAACCCGGTGACCGGTCGCCGCGACGAGATGGCGGTCGACGCCGCGCCGGGTCTCGGCACGACGGTGGTGGACGGGGCGGTGACGGTAGATCACTACGTCCTCGACGGCGTGACCCGGGCCGACGCAGGATGTCTGACATCCGCGCACCTGGCGGAGCTGCGAGCGACGGGTGCGCGGCTGCAGGGTCACTTCGGCTGCCCGCAGGACGTGGAGTGGGCGTTCGACGGAGACGGCGTGCTGTGGTTGCTGCAAGCCCGGCCGATCACCAGCCTGTTTCCTCTCCCGCCGGAGACCGGGCAGCCCCTCCCCCGGGTCTACCTGGAGTTCGGCCACGTCCAGGGGATGCTGCGACCGGTCACCCCGATGGGAATGTCGACCCTGCAGTCACAGATCGCGGCGATGCTCGCCTCGCTCGGCGTCCGGGTCGAGATCGTCGACATCGGCGGTCGCCTCTACGGTGACCTGACCGAGCTGGCCCGGCGCAGGTCATCCCGCAAGCGGCTGGTCAAGCTCATGGCGGTCGACTTCGGCCCGCGGGCCCAAGCGGTGATGCAGCACGTCCTGGCGGATCCGCGGTTCGCGCCGACCAAGGGCAGCACCGAGCGCGGCGCGGGGCCGGGGGCCGCGTCCCTGCGGACGGCCGGCCGCGCGGTGGTGGGGATCCTGCGCGCGCTGGCCCGCCCCGACGCGGCGCGGATCCGAATGTTCCAGGCGATCGAGGAGATGAAGGTACGGTCGGCGGCCTCCGCCGACCTGCGGACCGCCGCCGACCGGCTCCGCTTCCTGCAGGCGCGGGACTCCGGGGACGGCGCCGACGCGATCATGTGGCCGATCGTCACCGGGATGCTGGCCGCCGCGTTGCCGGCTTCGTTGCTCAAGGGCGTCGCGAGCCCGGATGAGATCCACACCGTGCTGGGCGGGATGCCGCACAACGTCACCATCGAGATGAACCTGGCGCTCTGGCGGCTCGCTCAGGGCGCGAGGGAACACCGTCAGCTCCTACTCGACACCCCGCCCGACGAGCTGGCCGCGCGATATCTGCGCGGGACGCTGCCCGACGTCGGGATGGACGGCTTCCTGGACGCCTACGGTCATCGCGGCGTCGCCGAGGTCGACCTCGGCGTACCGCGGTGGGCGGAGGATCCGGCACCGGTCTTCGCGGCGATCGCCAACTACCTGCGGGTCACCGATCCGCAACAGGGGCCCGACCAGCGCTTCCAGCGGGCCGCGGCCGAGGCCGAGGCCGCTCTCGAGGAGCTGGTCAGGCGGGCTCGCCGCCGGCGGCCGGTACGCGGCACGATGGCCGGGTTCCTGCTGCGCCGGGCCCGGTCGTTGGCCGGCCTGCGCGAGGCCGGCAAGTTCGCCGGGCTGTACCCGCTGCGGGAGACGCGCCGGCAACTGCTGCTCATCGGCGCCGACCTGCATGGCACCGGGCTGCTGGAGCAGCCCGACGACATCATGTTCCTGACCCTCGACGAGGTACACGGCGCGGTGCACCGGAGCATCGATCACCGGGTGACGGTCGCCTCCCGCAGGGCGGTACACCGCAGGGAGTCGCGCCGCAGGGCTGTGCCGGTGGCGTTGCTCTCCGACGGCACCGACGTCGAGACCGTACTGCCGGCGGCGCCCGCCCTCGACGGCACCGTCGCCGGCGTGGGTGCGTCGGCGGGCCGGGTGACCGGCCCCGCCCGGGTCGTCCACGACCCGGCCACCGCCCACATCGAGCCCGGCGAGATCCTGGTCGCCGCGACCACCGACCCCGGCTGGACGCCGCTGTTCCTCACCGCTTCGGCGTTGATCACCGAGACCGGCGCGGTCATGGCGCACGGCCCCACCGTGGCCCGGGAGTACGGCATCCCCGCCGTCATCTGTGTGCCCGACGCCACGCGAACGATCTCCACCGGTCAGCTCGTCACCGTGGACGGCGGCGCCGGAACCGTCACCCTCCACTGACCGCCTGACCGCTACCGCGAGGACGACCATGACCGACATGACACCCCCGACCGGGGCGAAGGTGGGCCCGCTGCTGCGCCGGGTGGCCGCGATGGAGGCCGCGATGTGGCGCAGCCTGTACGTGTGGGCGCGGCGCAAGCCGCTGCCGCTGGCGCCGGGCGATGAGCCGTTCGGCTACCTGGGCGTGGTCAGGCCGATCCTCGGGATCTTCATCGGCCTGTCGGTCGTGGAGATTCCGATCTTCGACCTGATCGTCACCAACGTGGTGCCGTGGGGGCCGGCCCGCTGGATCGTGCTCGTCCTCGGCATCTGGGGTCTGCTCTGGATGGCCGGCCTCTACGCGAGCATGCAGATCCACCCACACGTCGTTGGGGACACAGGCCTGCGGGTCCGGCTGAGTTCGGGCATCGACATCTGGATCCCATGGACGGACGTCGAGGCGCTGCGCAAGCGTCACCGCTCGCTGCCCTCCAGCAAATCGGTGCAGGTCGAGCAGGAGGGGGACCGCCGGGTGCTGTACCTCTCGGTCGGCAGCCAGACGAGCATCGACGTCCTGCTGCGCCGGCCGACGACCTTCGACCTGCCCAAGGGCCGGTCCGAGCCGATGGACGAGTTGCGGCTGTACGCCGACGACCCCGACGGCCTCCTGCGCAGCGCACGGGGCACCCCCGCGACCGGAACCGTCAGCCGGTAGCCGCCGCCCGCTGGCGGAGGGTCCGGGCCACCCACTGTGAAACGATCGAGGTCATGCCCAAGAAGGTCGATCACCAGCAGCGACGCACTCTCATCGCTGACGCGTTGATGCGGGTCGCCGCGGAGCAGGGCCTGGAGGCCGTCAGCCTCCGTCACGTGGCTGCCGAGGCCGGCGTGTCCGCCGGGATGGTCCAGCACTACTTCCGCACCAAGGACGAGATGATGGCGTTCGCGTTGGCCGTGGTCCGCGAGCGCAGCCAGGTCCGGGTCACCGAGGCGATGGCGCGACTGGGCGAGAACCCGTCCCCTCGGCTGTTGCTGCGTACGATGATCGCCGCGCTGTTGCCGCTCGACGAGCGGACCCGCGACGACGGACGGGTGGCGCTGGCGTTCCTCGCCTACACTGCGGTGCGACCGGCGGCCGCGCCCAGCCTGCGTGAGGACACCGTGCAGCTGACCGGGTTCATCGCCAGCGTCCTCCCGTCTCGAAACGCCGTCGCCGCCGCGGCCGGCCTGCTGGCGCTGATGGAAGGGCTGGGCGTCTATCTGCTCGGCGGGCAGTACACCACCGAGGAGGCGTTGGGTGCCCTGGATGCCCACCTCGACCTGCTCTTCGGCTCGTCGCCTGGTGCCTGACCTCGACGGCAGGCGGGACCAGTCCAGGAAGGAAGGACTGGTCTCGAGACAACGCCGCCGTGTCGTTCACTCCGCCGGCGGCTGGAAAGCCCACCCGCAGCGGTCCTGATGATCGTCAGGCGGCGATCACGTGGTCAGGATCTCGTGAGGATGACGAGTTGCTGAGTGGCTCGGGTCATCGCGACATAGCGGTCGACCGCTCCTTCGATGCCTTCGCCGAATGCCTCCGGGTCGATGAGGACGACCAGGTCGAACTCCAGCCCCTTCGACAGTTCCGGGGTCAGCGACCGGACGCGGGACGCCGGCTGGAATGTGGGGTCGCCGATGACGCAGGCGATCCCGTCGGCGTGCGCCGCGAGCCAGGTGTCGAGGATCGAGTTCAGATCAGAAGCAGATCCGGGTACGACGGGGACGCCGCTGCTGCGGATGGAGGTCGGCACGTTGGCGTCCGGCAGCACGGCCCGGATGACGGGCTCGGCTTCCGCCATGACCTCTTCCGGCGTCCGGTAGTTGATGCTCAGGGAGGCCAGGTTGATCCGGTCGAGCCCGATCCGCTGGAGCCGTTCCTGCCACGACTCCGTGAACCCGTGCCGGGCCTGGGCGCGGTCCCCGACGATGGTGAAGCTCCGGGACGGGCAGCGGAGCAACAGCATCTGCCACTCCGCGTCGGTCAGCTCCTGCGCCTCGTCCACGACGATGTGCGCGAACGGGCCGGCGAGCAGGTCCGGGTCGGTGCTGGGCAGTGCGGTCTCGTCGACCAGGGCATCCTGGAGATCCAGTTGGCGCAGGCTCGACAGCACCCCTTCACCGTCGTCATAGGCGTGGGCCTCGATCAGCTCGTCGACGACCGTGGCCATGCGCGCGCGTTCGACCGCGACAATGGCCTCGTGCTGGCGCTTACGCCCTGACGCCTCCGGATCGCCCAGCCGCTGCCGTGCCGCGTCCAGGTACGGCAGGTCGGACACCGTCCAGGCCTGGGCGTCGCCGCGCTGCAGCTTCCGAATGTCGTCGGGACTGAGCCAGGGAGCGCACCTGTGCAGATAGGCGGGCACCGACCACAGGTCTCCGACGAGGTCGGTCGCTTCGAGCAGCGGCCAGGCGCGGTTGAAGGTCGTGAGCAGTTCCCTGTTCCGCATCAGCGACCTGCGGACCAGGTCGTCCGGCTCATCGCCGTCGTACTTCTCCATCAGGATCGTCAGCAGCTCTTCCCAGATCTCGTCACGCGCCTCGTTGTGCGGGGTACCGGGGTCCGGTGCTTCGAACGCCTCGGCCCAGTCGTCGGCGCTCAGCCAGATGTCGGACTCGTCGGTCGTGATTGTCATTCCCTTGGCCGGCGGCTCCTCGTAGAACCTGACAGCCGCCTCGATCGCCTTCACCAGGTCCGCGGTCGACTTCAGCAGGGCCACGTCCGGATCGGTCTCGATGGTTGCCGCGGCGCCCTCGGGCACCAGGTCCCGCAGGGTGCAGGTCTGCACGTCCTCTTCGCCGAGGCTGGGGAGGACGTCGGCGACGTAGGCCAGGTAGGGCTGGTGCGGACCGACGAACAGCACGCCGCCCCGGCGGTGACCGAGGCGAGGGTCGGCGTAGCGGAGGTAGGCCGTGCGGTGCAGCGCGACGACGGTCTTGCCCGTACCCGGACCACCGTCGACGACGAGCGCGCCACTCGATCCCGCACGGATGATGGCGTCCTGGTCGGCCTGGATCGTGCCGAGCACGTCCCGCATCCGGGCCGACCGGCTGGTGCCCAGGCTGGCGATGAAGGCGGACTGGTCGTCGAGCGCGGCGTGCCCTTCCAGCCCGTCCGAGGTGAACACCTCGTCCCAGTAGTCGCTGATCCGGCCACGGGTCCAGCGATACCTGCGGCGGCTCGCCAGACCCAGCGGGTTGGCGTGGGTCGCCCCGAAGAACGGCTCGGCCGCTGGGGAGCGCCAGTCGAGCAGCAGCCGGCGACCTTCGCTGTCGGTGAGGCCACGTCGTCCGACGTACACCGGCTCTGGGTTGTCTTCGCTGACCATGCGTCCGATGCACAGGTCGACACCGAAGCGCCGGAGGGCACGCAGGCGAGCGGTCAGCCGGCGGACCTCCTGGTCCCGGTCCACCGCCTGCCGGCCTTTGCCGCCGGGTGCCTTGCGCGCGGCATCGAGGCGGTCGGACAGGTCGGAGATCGACTGTTCCAGGCTCGCCGCGAGGGCCGCGAAGTGCTGCTCGTCGCGGGCGATCAGCGTCGGGTCGGCCTTGGGGGAAAGGTGCTCGGGAAGGTCGAACGCGCTGGTGGTCAGGGAATTCACGTCAACAGCTCCGATCTGAGATCGCTTGCAGAGGGAGACGAGGGCGCGGCGGCGCTGCGCACGGATCGCCTCGACGGCCACCCGGGCGACGTCTTCCGATGCGCGCATCTGCGTGCTGCCGAAGCCCACGCCTACCGGTGGTGCGCCGGCGTCCAGGAACCCCACCAACTCGTTTTCGCGACTCCCATTTTCCGTAGGTTCTGGCCTCGGCCGGCAATTTTGCGGCACGACCCGGGTCTTGCGGCAAGTCCCCCGGTGCGCTATATGTTGAGAGTGGAAGGGAGTAGGTGTTTCCTTCCTTGATCGTCCGCTGGACGGACAACCTCCCCGCGAAGCCCCGCCTACGACCTGTGGCCCGGGAGGATCTCCTGCGGGCCTGCGGATGCAGCCGCGGAACGCGAAGTTCCTCACCCGCTTCAGCCAAGGCGGGCCGACGGGGGTTGGCCATCGGCCTCAGGCGGCTCATCCGCAAGGCCACCGGATCCGGGGCGGGACGGTGGACGCGTCCGCCAAGGCGGTGCTACGCGTTCAGGCCGGCGCTCCGGTGGGGTTTGCCGTGCCGTCGGCAGCCAGCGCGAGAACGTCCCGCGCCACGGGCAGCGCGGCCTCGCGGTGTGCCGGGACGAGTCCGATCCGGGTGCGTCGGTCGAGCAGGTCGTCGACGGTGAGGGCGAGTTCGTGGCGGGCGGCCCAGAGCAGTTCGGCGCCGGTGACCGGGATGTCGGGGCCGATCGGCTGGCGGAGGTCGGCCGGCGCCTCGGCCAGCACGTCGACCGCTTCGGTGCCGTACCGCTGAACGAGCCGGCGCGGCGCGGGGACCCGGGCCAACTGGGCCCTGCTCGCGGCGCCGGGCAGCGGGAGGCGGCGGGTGCGGCAGGCGCCGGCGGCGAGGCGGCGCCGGCGGACGGCGGTGTCGACGGCGTCCTCCGCCATCCGTCGGTAGGTGGTGAGCTTGCCGCCGACCACGCTGATGATCCCGTCCGGGTCGTCGATGACGGCGTGTCGTCGGGAGAGGTCGGCGGTCCGGGCGTCCGCGTCGGCGAGCAGCGGGCGGAGTCCCGCGAAGGCGCCCAGCACGTCGGTGGGTCGCAGGGGCTGGTCGAGGACGCTGTTGAGCACGTCGAGCAGGAATGCGACGTCGGCGTCGGCGGGCTCCGGCACGTCCGGCACCGGCCCGTCCACCGCTTCGTCGGTGAGCCCGGCGTAGACCAGACCGTCGGTCTGGGGCAGGGCGAAGACGTAGCGGGTGAACTGCCCGGGTACCGGGATGGTCAGTCCGGTCCAGAGCCCGCCCAGGCGGGCGGCGGACAGGACGATGTGGGTGCCGCGGGACGGGCGCAGGCGTACGTGCGGCGTCAGGCTGCTCGCCCACACACCGGCGGCGTTGATCACGACGCGCGCGGTGACGTGCAGACGGGCTCCGGTGCGGGTGTCCTCGATGGTGGCGCCGTCGCGGTGCAGTTCGGTGGCGCGACAGCGGGGCAGGATGCGGGCAGATCGCGCCGCGGCGGCGCGGGCCAGTCCGACGACCAGGCGGGCGTCGTCGCAGAGCTGGCCGTCCCAGGACAGCTGGGCTCCGCGGAGGCCGGCCGGGCGCAGCGCCGGTGCCATCGCGCTCGCCTCGGCCGCGCCGAGCCTGCGGGTGCCCGGCAGGGTCCGGCGGGAGGTGCCGGCACAGGTGCGCAACAGGTCTCCGGCGCGGAGGCCGACTGCCGCGGCGCGGTCCTGCCAACCGGTGGTGTAGCCGGTCGCGGCAAGCAGCATCGGCAGGGGGCGCGTCAGGTGCGGGGCGGTGCGGGTCAGCAGGACGTGGCGTTCGACGGCGCTCTCGTAGGCGATTCCGACCTGGCCGTGGGCGAGGTAACGCAGGCCGCCGTGGACGAGCTTGGAGCTCCACCGGGAGGTGCCGTGGGCCAGGTCGTTGGCGTCGACGGCGACCACGGACAGGCCGCGGCTCGCGGCGTCGAGCGCCACCCCGGCACCGGTGACGCCGAGCCCGACGACGAGGACGTCGACGACGTTGCCGGCGGCCAGCTCGGCGAGGTCCCGCTCACGGCCTGCGCCGGTCAACGAGGCGTTCACACACCCTCCTTGCGCTCAAGTGACATCCGATGTAACTCTGTCACACATGGATGTACGAGGGGAAGCGTCGACCGCCGGCTGGGCTCGCTGGGGAACCGCGAAGGACGTGAAGCTGCCGGACTCCGCGTCGCGCCTACTTGCGCAGGTGCTCGATCTGACGCCTCCGCCGTCGGTCGTGGCACTGGCGGCGGTTGCGGTGCCGGACTGCGAGCTGGACGGCGCGGTCCTCGACGCGCTGCGGCAGATGGTCGGCGACGGGCACGTGATCACCACCCAGGAGGCCCGGGTACGCCACGCCTCGGGGATGTCGACGCCGGACCTGTTGCGGGAGCGACACGGTGACGTACGCCTGGCCCCGCAGGCGGTGATCCGCCCGGCCGACCACCGCCAGGTGGCCTCCGTCCTCGACATCTGCTCCCGGCTCGGGGTGGCCGTGGTCCCCTTCGGTGGCGGCACCTCGGTGGTGGGTGGGCTGACCCCCGCCGCGGCTCGGTACGTCGCCCTCGACCTGGGACGGCTGAACCAGCTTCTCGCCGTCGACCCGGTGTCCCGGACCGCCACCCTGCAGGCGGGGCTGCGCGCCCCGCAGGCCACCGAGCTGCTCGCCGAGCACGGATTCACCCTCGGCCACGTCCCCCAGTCCTACGAGTACGCCACCATCGGCGGATTCGCCGCCACCCGGTCGTCCGGCCAGGCGTCGGCCGGCTACGGCCGCTTCGACGACATGGTGATGGGGTTGACCGTCGCCACGCCCCGGGGCACCGTCCGGGTGGGCCGGGCTCCCGCCTCGGCCGCCGGCCCCGACCTGCGACAGCTCTTCCTGGGCAGCGAGGGGACGCTCGGCGTCATCACCGACGTCACCGTGCGGGTACGTCCGCTGCCCGCGCGGTCACACTACGAGGGCTGGCGGTTCGAATCGTTCGCCGACGGCCTGCACGCGGTACGGCGGCTGGCGCAGGACGGGCCGCGACCCACGCTGCTGCGGCTCTCCGACGAGATCGAGACCATGATCGGGGCGGCCGGCTCCGGACGCTCGGAGGGAGGCTGCCTGCTGGTCGCCGGGTACGAGGGCGCGGAGGTCCTGCCCACCGTCGAGGCCGCCGCCGATGTGCTGGCCGCGCACGGCGGGGTGCCGCTGGGTGAGGAGGCCGGGCAACAGTGGGCACGGCACCGCTTCGACGCCCCCTACCTGCGGGACGCGCTGCTGGACGCCGGGGCGTTCGCGGAGACGCTGGAGACCGCGGCGTACTGGTCGGCGCTGCCGGAGGTGCACGGCCGGGTCCGCCAGGCGATCCTCGACGCGCTGCCCGACGGGGCGCTGGTGCTGGGCCACGTCTCCCACGTCTACGAGACCGGCGCCTCGCTGTACTTCACGGTGATCTGCTCGCCCGGACCGGACCCGATCGGCCGCTGGCGGACGGCGAAGGCGGCGGCCAGCGAGGCGATCGCCGCCACCGGCGCCACGATCAGTCACCACCACGGAGTCGGCGCGGACCACCGCGCCTGGTATGCCGCCGAGATCGGAGACGTGGCCGTTGACCTGCTTCGCGCGGTCAAGCAGCACCTGGACCCGGCCGGCATCCTCAACCCCGGCATCCTGGTGCCGTGAGGTGCGCGCCTTCACCGTGATCCTCGGGCCGGCCGCGCGCCGAGGACTGTCCCGCGTGATGCCGGTGGCCCACCAGCTCCGCGCCGCCGGCGCGCGGATCCGGGTGGAGTACACGCAGACCGCCGAGCAGGCCCGCCACCGCGCCGCCGCCGCGGTGCAGGACGACGAGGTGGTCGTCGCCGCCGGCGGTGACGGGACCATCCGGCTGCTCGCCGGCGTGGTCGCCGACCTCGGCGGCCTGCTCGGTGTCATCCCGGCCGGGCGCGGCAACGACTTCGCCCGCCAGTTGCGGTTGCCGCACTCCCCCGATGCCGTCGCCGACCTGCTGCTGCACGGCCGGCCCCGGCACCTCGACGTGCTCCGCGTCGCCGGGCAGACGGTCGTCGGCAGCGTCTACACGGGCGTCGACGCGGCCGCCAACGAACTGGCCAACCGGTCACGCCTGCCCGCGTCGCTGGTGTATCCCACCACCGGTCTGCGGGCGCTGCTGCGGTGGCCGCGGACCCGGTACACCATCACGGTGGACGGCCGGACGGAGGAGCTGCACGCCTACACGGTGGTGGTGGCCAACTGCGGGTACTACGGCCGCGGGCTGCACATCGCCCCGATGGCGCAGCCCGACGACGGAGCGCTGGACGTCGTCGTGGTCCGACACGCTCCGAAGCTGCTGTTCCCGGTCGTTCTGCGACAGATGCGCGCCGGCTGGCACCTCGGACGCCGGCAGGTCACGTCCTACCGCGGCGGCTCGGTCACGGTACGCGCCGACCGGCCGGTGGTCGCGTACGGGGACGGCGACCCGATCGGCCGGGGCGACCAGGTGCACGTCAAGCTCCGCCCGCGCGCGCTGCGGATCATCTGCGGCTAGGGTCCTGTCGAAGTCGGCCACCCCGACCCGTTCGCGTTTCCGGCGGCACCGGTCCGTACTGCGGATACAGCGACTTCGACGCAGCCCTAGTTTGGCCGCAGGTAGCCGTCGACCAGCCGGGCCAGCTCCCGGTCGAACTCGGCGACCGGCACGTCATCGGCGACCGTGCGGAGGGACAGCACGAAGGACTGCGTGGTCAGGTACACCATGCGGGCCAGCACCTCGGCATCGTCGGCGCGGACCGAGCCGTCCTCGTGGCCATCGACCAGCGCCGCCACGAGAAACCGCAGCATCTCGTCCTGGCCGTTGCCGCGCCGGTCGAGCAGGTACGGCAGCAGCACCTCCGGATCGACGTCGCGGATCTTGCACAGCAACGGGTGGCTCCGTAGCACCCGGGCCGCCGCCACCACCCGCGAGACCAGGCGGGACCGGGCGGAGCCCGCGCGCCCGTCGTCCGCGGCCTCCGTCAGCACCTGATGCCACTCCCGGCTCATCAGGTCCCCGATCAGCGACTGCACGTCCGGCCAGCGCCGGTAGACCGTCATCCGCGATACCCCGGCACGTCGCGCCACGTCCGTCAGCGTCGTGCGACGCACCCCGTAGGCGAGGACACAGTCCCGGGCAGCGTCCAGGACCGCGTCGTCGACGCCGCGCTCGCCGGGCTGGCTCACCTCCATCACGCGGAATGTCTACCACGCTCCCTGTTCCGGTCGCCCCGGGCGTGGACGACATGCGGTCGCGGCGACCGCGGGAGTGCGCGCCGGCCACGTCGGGCCGGTCGCTGCCCCCTCGGACGGCTTCCCATGTGACAGGCGACGACCTTCCCCCTCGCGACCGGGGGGCGGTCGTCAGCCGATCCGGTACTGGTCGCCGTAAACGGCGAAGACCAGCGGGGTGTTCAGGTTGAAGTTGCCGTTGTTGAGAAAGACCCGCTGGGCGGTGTCGACGCGGGAGGTGTCCGAGTGGGCCGGCTCCTTCCTCATCTCGGCGACCCGCTCATCGAGAAAGGCGTTCAGCCAGGTCCGCTCGTCGCCGCCCTGCGCCGGCGGCTTCGCTCGGGTGAGGGCACGGTTGCGGATCCCCCGCATGCCCTCATAGCCGTGCATCACCGCCGCGTCGTAGTAGGCGAACTGCCCGAGCGCCCGTACCCCGTCGGCCTTGCCGTCGCGTACCGACGGGTTGAAGTACACCCGGTCCCGCTCGGCCTCCTGGGCGACCCGGAACACCGGGTCCGCGGCGGCGGTCCGCCAGTCGCGGGGGAAGTACGGGTCGAGGCCGGCGTGCGAGTCAGTGCCGTTGACGGCGCGCAGGGCCGGCAGGTACCCGGCCAACACGTTGCCCGGCTTGGTCCTCGTGTAAGCCTCGACCAGTTCCAGCATGTCGCCCGTGCCGGAGCAGAAACCGATGATGCCGGCGGTGTAACCCCGCCCGTCGCCGATGTCCTCGATGTAGGAGAACTGCGCGCGCCAGTCGAGCGAGGAATTCTCCGCCGCCGAGACGAGTTGCATGGCGACGTCCTTCTTCGCCGGGTCGTCGAGGGGGGCGCCGGCCGGGGCGGACGGGCTGGGCGTGGCACCGCCGCCGGGCAGGACCCACCGCTGGTTGGCGTTGCCGGAGCAACTCCAGATCTGCAACCGGGTGCCGTTGGCCGTGCTCCAGCCTGTGGTGTCGAGGCACTTGCCTGAGCCGGTGTTGACCAGCGCGCCGTTGCTGGCGGCCCACTTCTGGGCGCCGGTGCCGTTGCAGTCGTACAGCTGCACCTTGGCGCCGTCGGCGGTCGACGCGGCCGTGACGTCCAGGCACTTGCCGAGCGCGCGGACCGAGCCGTCGGCATTGCCGACCGTCCATGCCTGGGCCGCGGTGCCGTTGCAGTCCCAGAGCTGGACCGGCGTGCCGTTGGCCGGGTTGGCGCCGGCCACGTCGACGCACTTCCCCCCGAGGCCGGTGATCGGCCCGGCCGACGCGGCGCTGGCCGACGACAGGCCGTAGCCAACCGTCGCGGTGGATACCAGCAGAGCCGCTGAAAGGTGGGCGACTGTCCGCTTGCGAAGCATGGGCTCTCCTCGGATGGGGGGTGCGGTGCTACCGCCCTCCGGTTGGTTGGCCTGCGCCGACGTCGGACGGTCCCGGTTACCGCCGTGACGCATTAGATAACCTTATTAACAGATATCAGTACGTCTATGCGCTGTCAATCTACCGACGGCGCTGGGGAACCTGCCCGCCTGCGACTCGGCAGGTCCGGCATGCCGATGGGCCGTGGGGGGGCGG